>JBEEHZ010000093.1:0-8258 GCA_041167705.1 Verrucomicrobiota bacterium
CCGACCGAAGTGGAGGAATCTCTTACTATTTCTGTTTTAGATCCGTTCGTTAGCTCGGAAACATTTAGAGATGTCTCGACTTCGCTCGACATGACAAAGGATCGGTACAGCAAAAGTCTTTCGCCCGCCGGAGCGGGCGAAAGACTCCGCAATAACTTGATGTCGCTGTCTACGGAGAAGGCGATGTGTTGACGTTGATGTCCGTCTTGCTCTCCGTCTTCGTCGACGTAGCAGGCGACGGATTCACAACTGTAGTGTTGCTCTCCTTTTTCTCGCCCGGCGGGTTTGTTACGGTTGTTTCTTTTTGCTCACAAGCCGCCAAAAGCGCGGCACCGATCAAGAGGCAGATATATTTGTTCATGCAAGTAGGACGGATTCCGACACTAATTATTTAAGGTGTCGGTGAAGGACTTGTAGTCGTTGTCGACTCAGTCGTGGTGCTAGTGGTCGCTTCGGGGGAAGCGCTTGCCGCCGGGGCGGCCGTTTCAGTTTTCTGTTCGCAAGCCGCGAGAAGCGCGGCGCCGGCCAGGATGCAAAGGTATTTCTTCATAATATGGAACGTTCGGTCAAATGATGATCGCAGCAAGAACGTATTTCGGCTGTGCGATTTACAAAGGCGCCTCATATTTAACTCCGTGGGCCTCGGCCACCGCCTGGCACGTCAGCTTGCCGTCTCGCGTGTTGATGCCGCCAATTAGCGCCGGCTGTTTTTTGCACGCTTCGTCCAATCCCAGATCGGCAAGCAATTGGACGTAGCGATAGGTGACATTGGTCAGCGCCTGTGTGGCTGTGCGCGCGTAAGCTGCCGGCATGTTGGCCACGCAATAATGAGTGACGCCTTCTTCGACATAGATCGGCTGCAAATGCGTGGTCGGTCGCGAGGTCTCGGCGCAACCGCCCTGATCAATCGCGATGTCCACCAGCACGCTGCCCGCTTTCATCATCTTCAACATCGCGCGCGTGATTAATTTTGGCGCCTTCGCTCCCGGCAAAAGCACCGCGCCAATGAGCAGATCGCAATCGGGCATCAATTCCATCAAATTCGCTTCGCTCGAATAAAGCGTGTGCAAATTGTCCATGGCGAGATCGAGAAATCGCAGTCGCTCAACATCAACATCGAGAATCGTTACATCTGCGCCCAGACCTTTCGCCATTCGCATGGCGTTCACGCCCGAGGTCCCGCCGCCAATAACAACAACGCGGCCCGGCAGAACGCCCGGCACTCCTCCGAGCAGCACCCCGCTGCCACCATTGTACTTCGCCAGGAAGTACGCACCCATCACCACCGACATCCGTCCCGCGATCTCGCTCATCGGCTCGAGCAGCGGCAAACGATTACCGATTTGAATCGTTTCGTAGGCGATGCCGGTCACCCCCGATTTCAACAACGCTTCAGTGAGCGGCTTGCTCGCGGCCAGATGCAAATAGGTGAAGAGAATCTGGCCTTTGCGCAAAAGCGGAAATTCCGCCGGAAGCGGCTCCTTTACTTTCACGATCATGTCGGCGCGCGCAAAAACATCTTTGGCAAGATCGACAATCTCGGCGCCTGCCTTTTTATACGCTTCATCGGGATAGCCGGACCCGACGCCGGCGCCTTTTTCCACGAGCAGGGAATGACCGCGCTTGGTCAACTGCTGCGCGGCCGAGGGCAGCAAGGCAACACGCTGTTCCTGTTCCTTAATTTCCTTGGGAACACCGATGATCATTCAAAGGAGTGAGAAGTGAAAAGTGACCAGTGACAAGCAAGAAAGAATCCGCCCTCTTAACTGATCACTTAGTTAAGTGACGGATCGTCCGGCGCAGCCGCGAGCATCCGATACCACGGGCCCAGTCGATTCATGATATCGAACCAGAGTCTTGAGAGACGCTCGAACTTCAAAGCCGCGCGACTGGGCTTTTGCACAATCCAGGCTTTTTGTTTCATCTCGGCCTCGAGTTGTCCAGCGCTCCAGCCGGCATAACCCAAAAACGCGCGAACGGACGGCGTGCCTTCGGATAAATCGACAGCTGCTTCGTCCGCGTTGAGCGAATGATGATTCAATTTAAGGCCTTTGCCTTTGTGCCACTCGAACGCAGCCAGCATCAGTTGATTGTTTCCCACCGGTCCGCCGAAAAATACCGGAACGTCGGCCAGATTTTCTGGCGGGGTTTCGCTCACCAAATCCCCAATGTTCTTGTCGAGCGGACGATTGATAATCACCCCGATCGCGCCGTCGTCCGGATCATGCGCCGAGATAAAAAGCACAGCTCGCCGGAAGTTTGGGTCGAGCATGTTTGGATGCGCGACCAGCAAGGATCCGGCGAGGCTGCCCGATTTTTCCGGACGCAAATTGCGCATACAAAACTAGAACGCGCCTCGCAAGCTTCCGCAAGTGTTCGGAGATTTCCGCGCCACGAGCGACCCTTAAGGTCGACATCCTTACTGCCGTGATTTGGGGATTCCCTTGGGTCGTGAAAAATAGTATATGATTTATAGAAATTTTTGTTGCGGCATCGTTTAAGCTCGGGTAGTAGCTGCGCAGATTTGGAAGATTGTTCTGGGGGGAACAGCCGCCCTTCACGCCCATCGGGCGTGGGGGGCGGTACTTTTTTGGGGTGATTGAAGAAAACACCCAACGCCGAACGTCGAACATCCAATGTTGAAGCCAGAAACATCGGGACGGTTCTCCTGGCCGGTAGCGTTGACGTTAGTTGTATTGATGGTCATCGCCGCCGGTGTTTTCATTTTCTGGCGGTTGGAAAGTTGGCCCGCGCGCACGATCGGTCAGGGGGCAGAAGATTTGGAACGTCTCGGCAACGATGTGCGTTCCGCTTTCATCGACATCGCACATCTGCAACCGCGAATCACCGTCAACAATCGGACGATTGTCGATGAAGCCGCATCGCCCACGGCCGAGCTGGCGATTCTGACGAAGCAGTTGAAGGTAAAACGCGAATTCCTCCATACCTGGGCCGGCAGCTCGAAGCGGATCAAATTAAGCGGAACGTTCAACGTCAAAGCGGGATTCGATTTGCGCCAGGACGTGGCGGTCGATGTTCGACCCGATGAAATTCTGATCCGATTGCCGCACGCGCAGATCGTCGGCATCGAACAAACGCATGTCGACGTGCTCTCGCTGGAAAGCGGACTTTGGAACCGCATCTCGGGCGCCGATCTCCAAAACGAACTGGCGCAGCTCCCGGAAATGGCGCGCCGGCAGGCGGAAGAAGTTAGCCTGCCCGCCGAAGCTGAGCTGGAACTGCAACGTCAAATAAGTAAGCGCATTCACGCGCGCCAACCGGTTAAGCTCGTCTTCGCCAACGCGCCGCAGATCGAATCGCCGGTCGTAAATCAGTAGGATAATTTGCGAAGCGCCTTTGCGGGCAAACGATTTACCGTTAAAGAGTTGGCGCCGATGCCGAAGAATCGTCTGTTGTTGTTCTCGCTCGCCATTTTGATGGCAGCGCTGGGCACGATCGTCTTCGCTCCCTTCGTTGTTTCGAATGGATTCCGTCTCTGGCTGCGCTGGCAGGCGCATCGCCAGCACCTGAAAATCGAAATCGGCAAAATCGCCGCACCGTTATTGCGGCCTGTTTCCATCGAGCGCATCCGGGTCACCAGCGAGAAGAGCGCCGCCACTCAAACCGAACTCACGGCCGAGCACACAATTCTCCGTTTCAGCCTGGTCGGCCGCGGCGACGGCCTTCGGACGTTGTCGATCCAAACCGTGCGCGCTCAGATCCGCCGCGATTATTCGGAGAGTGTGAAGCCGGCGCGTTTCGATTGGACGGCATTGCAAGCGCTTCTGCCGGCCAATTTCGACATCGCTCACCTCGATTTGAGAGTTGAGAACGGTCCCACTGTTGTCTTGCTCCGCAACGCCACGATTTCGGGGAATCAAATTGAGGCCGGACGTTTCTCCGCGGGCGAGTTCGCGATCACATCGCCCATGTTTCGACAAACGTTTTCTCAATTGCGCGGCGCAACCAAATGGCAGGAAGATCGCCTCACTGTCGGCGGAATGAACCTTGCCCGCGGCCTCGATCTTCAATCCATCACCGTCGACCTGTCGCGGCTCGATAAAAAACGCGCCGATCTCCAATTTGATCTCGACGTTCTCGGAGGCAAAATTCGCGGGAGCGTTTCCAATGAATGGCCGGGACAGCATTCGATTTGGAATCTCGCCGGCACCGCCAGTGGCATTTCGCTCGCGCAAACATCCGAAGCGCTCGGGTTCACCGATCGGCTCGGCGGTTCGCTGCGCGCGTGCAATTTCACTTTTCGCGGCGATCCGCGCGATCCGATGCGCGGAACCGCCTCCATTTGGACCGAACTCAATGGCTTGAGCTGGCACAATCGCGCCGCCGACGTCATCATGCTCGGCGCGATTTTTTACAATCGGCAGATCCAGCTCCAACAGCTCTACATCAAACAGCGCCAAAACGAACTGAGCATGAGCGGCGACGGCGCGATCCCCTCCAAGTCCGCTGACTGGCTTAATCCCGATTTTCGCGGCCAAATCTTGGGAAAAATTACCGACCTCGGGCAATTCGCCGAACTTTTCGGCGCCGGCCCCCGCGATTTCGCGGGCGCGATCGCGATTGGGGGAACGCTCAACGCGCGCGAGCACAAACTCGGTGGCTATTTGAGCGCGACTGGAAATTCACTCTCTTTATTTAAACGGCAGATCGATCGCCTCACTGCCAAAATAAATCTGAAGGCTGACGCGCTCGAGCTGGAGGAATTCGAGCTTGCGCGCAAAAAAGATTTCATCCGCGCGCAAGGCAAAATCGACATCTCACATGAGAACGATTACTCCGGCAGCATCGAAGCAAAGATCGGCGACGCGTCCGAATATTTTCTGCTTGGTCGCGACGGCTCGAACGGAGCCGCCATACCGGTCCAGCTTGACACTAAAATCTTTTCCGGTTCGTGGGACACGAAGGCCATCGTCACTTTACCCGGATCAAGTCCGATCGATTTGGCGGCGAAATTTCTACTGAAAATCGGCCAGGACTGGAAAACATTTCTCACTTCGCCGCTGGAAGCGACCATTCATTTCCCCGCCGTCGTCCTCGCCAGCGCTCCCCAATTTTTCCATCCGGCAGTTTTCAATGAAGGAATCTTCAGTGGAACGATCTCTCTCAGTCAGAACCTTGAGCATCCGAACCTCACGGGCGAAGTGCAGCTTCTAAACGGAGCATTGCAAAATGCACCGCTCGATCTGACGCGCGCGAGCGGACGGCTGACCTTTAGCGGCGACGACGGAACGCTCGAATTCCTCAATGCCGTGACCAAAGATGTCGATCTTTCGTTGAAGGGCGAGGTTGATTTCCGTAATAGCCAGGATGTTGTCGTTCGAATTTCGAGCGCGACTCCGATTTTTGATACCAGCACGAACGTTCAGGATTGTGTTCGGCGAATTGAGATCGTGCCGGTCGATATCACGCTCGCGCCGATAATCGAACAGTTCGAATTTCACGGCGACTTGTTCGGTAACAATTGGAAATTCGGGTTGAAAGAAGGGGGAACTGCCTCGGCCGCGACAATCGCCAACCAAACGGCGACGGAATTTCATTTCTGCACCGGCGTAACAGTGCAAGGCGAAACCTTTAACGTCGGAGTGCGTCCGCGGCCGCAACCTTCGCCGCCTCGCGCCCGGAAACAGGGACGGCGTCGTTAGTTTGTAGCCACGGCGTTCTGTCGCCGTGTTCTGACGGAGCGCCTCGACCGAGCGAGGCGGCTACAGTTCGCTCGTCACACTGCGCCGCTCGGATTTCGTCGTTACCAACCAACGGACCAGTTTCTGTTCCAGATCGCTGGTCAGATCGACGCGCAAATCCGAGCCGGCATCGACTCGCAATGCTTCGCCGCCTGGCCGATCGAAAAGAAGTTGCACCCGACGTTGGCCAGGCGAGCTGGCCAGAAGCTGGCGCACTTCGCGCAGTTCCTCGGTTGTCGTCGCCGGCGAAAATTGCAGCTGCAGCGCCGCCTCACTTTCGGCGGATGTCTGCCCAGCCGTCGCCTCGCGAAGGCCGGCATCGCCGTTCGAGGAGCCGTTTGGTTTGTTCGCGCTTGGCGCTCTTATTTTCTGCGCGGTCGCGCGCAACGAATCGGCGCGAGTATCTATTGTTCCCCGAACTTCCACAACTCGTCCAGGAACGAGAATTTCTGAAACGACAACGTAAACATCGTTCCAAACCACAATCTCGATCGTGCCGGTCAGATCTTCGACCCACACCACCGCGAACGGTTTGCCTTCTCGCCGCGTGAATTTCTTTTCTACCTGAGAAATCGCGCCTCCTATCCTGAATTGCGCTCGGTCGTCCAAGCCGCCTAACGAACTAATCGGCTGATAATTTTTCGCCGCGAAAAGATCGGTATAGGCGTCGAGCGGGTGTCCGCTCACGTAAAAACCGAGCAGCTCCTTTTCGTAGGAAAGTTTTTCGTGGTCGCCCCACGGAGTCACGACCCGTTTCTTTGTCGTCGCCGCGTGCGTCGCTTCATCGAACAATGAAACCTGGCCGACCGTGCGATCGCGCAAAGCGGTGGCGGCAGAGGAAAGTGATTCGTCGATGCAGGCAAAAAGTTCCGCGCGGTCACGCCCAACAAAATCAAATGCACCGGCCTTGATTAAACTCTCCAACATTTTGCGATTGGCGATGCGCGTTCCGATCCTACCGCAAAAATCTTCCAGCGAAGTGTATTCCCCTGCCCGCTCGCGCTCCTGGATCGACATCTCCATCGCCGTCTCGCCCACATTTTTGATCGCCGCCAGTCCGTAGCGAATTGCATTCAATGTGGAAGCGGCCTCAGTGCCGCGATCTTGTTTATCCGGCGCAGATTCGGAACGCTCAGGTCCCTCCCACATTTCCGGAGTAAACTTCAAACCGCTCTTGTTGATGTCCGGCGGCAAAATCGAAATCCCCATTCGTTTGCATTCACCGACGAAAACCGAAATTTTGTCAGTGTTGTTGATTTCGTTACTGAGCAATCCGGCCATGAACTCGACCGCATAATGCGCCTTTAAGTAAGCCGTGTGATAACTGATGACGCCGTAAGCCGCGCTGTGGCTCTTGTTGAATCCGTAACCCGCGAATTTTTCCAGCAGATCGAAAATCGCGTTCGCTTTTTTCTCCGGAATCTTGTTCGTGCGAGCGCAACCTTCGATGAAGTTGTTGCGCTCCTTCGCCATGGTTTTCTTGTCCTTCTTGCCCATGGCGCGGCGAAGCAGGTCGGCTTGCGCGAGCGAATAACCGCCGAGTTTGCTCGCGGCCGCCATCACCTGTTCTTGGTAAATCATCACGCCATAGGTGTCGGCGCAGATTTCTTCGAGCAGCGGATGCAAATACTTGATCGGCGTGACTCCCTTTTTCGCTTTCACATATTCGGGAATCAGTTCCATCGGCCCCGGCCGATAAAGCGCGATCAGCGCGATGATGTCATCGAGTTTCTTGACCTCGAATTGTTTCGACAGATTCGTCATGCCCCCGGATTCCATTTGAAAGAGGCCGATCGTTTCGCCGCGGTTGTAGAGGCCGAACGCGGTCGCGTCATCGAGCGAAATATTTTTTAGCGAAAACTCCGACTCGCGTTTGTGAATCAGCGCCATCGTATCTTCGATCACGGTCAGCGTTTTTAACCCAAGGAAATCGATCTTGAGCAGACCGAGATCGTTCAACGGTCCCATCGGATACTGGCTGATCACGTCGTTGCCTTTGACATCGCGGCAGAGCGGTATGTAATCGGACAAATCGCGATCGGCGATGACGACGCCCGCCGCGTGCACACCGGCATTGCGCGACAAGCCCTCGAGCGTCTTTGCGTATTCGAATAGTTGCTTCGTTTGCGGCTCGGTCGCGATCGCACGCTTCAGTTCCGAATTTTTCTCCGCCGCCGAATCAAGCGTGATGTTGAGCTCGTTCGGAATCATTCGCGCGATCCGGTCGGCCGCCGCGTAGGGAAGTCCCATCACGCGGCCGACATCGCGCACGACGCTCTTCGCTTTTAATTTTCCAAAGGTGATGATCTGGGCGACGCGACGCTCGCCGTATTTTTGCCGAACATATTCGAGAACCTCACCGCGGCGCGCTTCGCAAAAATCGACATCGATATCGGGCGGCGAAACGCGATCTGGATTCAGGAAGCGCTCAAAGATTAGTCCGAACTGCAATGGATCGATGTCCGTGATCCCGAGCACGTAGGCGATGAGCGAACCGGCGGCCGAGCCGCGCCCCGGTCCGACCGGAATTCCGCGCCCTTTGGCGAAGTGAATGAA
>JBEEHZ010000094.1:0-6046 GCA_041167705.1 Verrucomicrobiota bacterium
CGCTCGGTGTGAGTTGGGTTCGCCACGAACTGGCCGTTAACGCGGCCCACCCGCACTGCGCCGATCGGACCGGCGAATGGAATGTCCGAAACCGAAAGCGCGGCTGATGCGCCGTTGATTGCAAGAATGTCGGGATCGTTCTCACCATCGGCGCTAAGCAGGATCGAAATGATTTGTGTGTCGTAGAAATATCCCTGGGGAAATAACGGACGCAGAGGACGATCGATCATTCGCGAAGTGAGAGTTTCCTTTTCGGCCGGGCGTCCTTCGCGTTTGAAATAACCGCCGGGGAATTTTCCAACGGCGGCCGCTTTTTCACGGTAATCGACCGTGAGCGGGAAATAATCCTGACCTTCTTTGATGGCTGTGGCAGAGACTGCGCTTACCAACACCATCGTGTCGCCGCATGAGACGACGACTGCGCCGTCGGCGAGTTTGGCGACTTTGCCTGTTTCTATCGATATCTGATTAGACCCAATCTGGGCTGTGACCTTCTGTTGCATATTATTATCCTGGATGTGCGAGTTCCAGGTCGGTCACCCTGACTGTAGGTTTTAACTCCGATCCCGTGGTTTCGGGACGGGCGGACCTAAAACCTAAATTCAAGGTGCCTAGCGACCTGGTTGTCGCGTTTTTAGTTTCGAATAGGCGTCGCACTGAAACGCGGACGCTAAGATCGACATCCGACCTGCTATTTTCGCAGGTTCAATCCGTCGATTAACTTCTTGTAGCGTTCGGCTTGGGACCGGCTCAAATAATCGAGCAAACTCCGGCGCTGGGCCACCATTTTGAGGAGGCCGCGGCGCGAAGAATGGTCCTTGGCGTGGCTTTTCAAGTGTTCGGTCAGTTCCCCGATCCGGCGTGTCAACAGCGCGACTTGAACGTCTGCGCTGCCGGTGTCCTTCCCGTGCAACTGGAACTGCTTGATATCCAACGTTTCCGTGTTCTCAGCCATTTCGAAGCGCCTATTGTAAATGAAGACCGGGAAATCGCAAGGCCGCGACTTCAGCTTAAACGGAATCGGCAATGGCGTGCAGCGAAGGCGCGGATCTTCTCCCGGATTCGCTCCAGTGCTTGCTCTGGAGAAAATGTGTCCAGATAACTCAGGGCGACCGCGATGTGGGCCGCGTGAGCGAATTCGGATGCTGGAATGGTCGCGTTTTCGAACGCAGAAACGAGAGCGGCGACTTCGGTGTCGCTGGCGAAATCCCGTGTTCTCAATGAACGATCGCGCCGCCCCACTTGCCCCATGCCCAGAGCAGGAATAACGCGCAGATTACTGACATGATGAATCCAGCCGGATGAAACGCTGAGCCGGGTGCCGGCCGCGAGAAGAGCCGACCGATCAAACCGCCGACGATGGATCCGCCGATGCCGAGAAGCGTTGTCATTAGAAACCCCAGGTGCTGCACACCCGGCATGATCGCGCGTGCGCACAAGCCCACAATGAAACCAATAATGATCGACCAAATGATGTGTAACATGAGAGCAATGCTAAGCGGGCGGACGGCTCAAAGGCCATCCTTTTCTCATGGGCAATTCATCCAGCGAAAGCTACGGCATGGCGGGCAGCTACTTACGCTGGCGGTTTGCTTCGTCGATCGCCAGATATTCGTCGCGCGGCGGACTGAAGGTATCGAGCACTCTGGTTTCTTCGAGGGTCTCGACACCATGCGGAACATTGGCGGCGAGATAAAAGGAATCTCCGGTCTTCATTTCGTGGGCTGTTCCATCGACAACTAATTTCATTCGCCCGGCTAAAATGTGAACGATCTGCTCCTGCGGATGCTGGTGCGCCGGCATTTTGCTCTGCGGCTCGAGCGTCGCCAGCATTTGATACATTGTTTTACCGCCGGCCAGGGTCTGGCGTTTGATTCCGGGGCAAATCGGTATCCAGGGATTCTCGTTTTTCATAACTTACTCCTTCTGATCAATCTTAATCCGAAAGTGGTAGGATGAAATGCTCATTCGCTTGGAGAAATAGAATCGATGGGCATCGAACCTTTGCACTCCGGAATCGAGCTCCACGTTTTCGCAATCGCGCTCGCTTGCCTGCTCGATTAACCAGTCCAGCAGTTGACCGCCAAAACCGCGCGACCGATCGCTTTCGCGCGTGACCAGATCATCGACATAGAGAAACTTTCCTGAAAAAAGCGATTCGAGAAACCGAAAGCCAGCGACCGCGCAAACTTCGTCTTCGGATTCAACAAACGCGAGCTGGTAGCCTTCTTTCTGCTGGCGTAGGACGCGCTCGACGAATTGCTTCGGCTCGTGAAAGAGCGGCCGCAATTCGCGCATGACTAAATGGCAGCGCCGAATCTCTTCCGGTGTATTTGCGATTGTGATACGCGAGCTCCTCATAGAGTGGACCTCGATGTTCGCTCGCGTTTTCCTTCATACCAAATGTGAAGCCCATCGCGCGAACGGGCGGCGCGCGGACCCCGCAGAATTATGCTCAGAGAATTCCCGATGATTTCGCGCGCGGAATACATTCGCAGTTTGCGACCGGACGTAATGACAGGCTCGCGCAAAATCCTAAATCGCCCGAGCCTTCTTAGGGCGATGCTGAAATAAATCTCTTCTCCGATAAAAAGCTTCTCATCGAATCCGCCGACCGCGTCGAAGTTTTTGCGCGTTGTGAAAAGAAAGGCGCCCGCACCCAGGTTGAGCGCAAAGTACAATCCGCAGAAAGCTTTCATGAAAACACGCGACCATAAAGGAACGGAACCTTCGACAACGATGCGCGCCCCGCCTCCAGAACAACCTTCTGCGAGTGCCGCGATCGCGCCGGCCGCGTGTTTTTCGTTGATGCGCGTATCGGCGTCCACGAAAAACAAAATGTCGCCGCCCGCATGACGAGCGCCGGCGTTGCGCGCAGCCGCAATTTGCCGGCGATTTATCGAAACGACGTCCGCGCCGGCGTCTCGCGCAATCTCTGCCGTAGCATCGGACGATGCATCGTCGACCACGATAATTTCATATTGATGATCCTGCGCAGCTTCGGCAATCGCGGCGATCGTCGCGGGAAGCTCCAGCTCTTCGTTATAAGCGGGAACGATGAATGAAAGCATCAGGGGCGAAATAGCGTTGCATCTATTCCGATGCAACCGGCTCCCGAATTAATGTCCGGGCGTGAGAGTTGGTGTGGGTCTAGGCCTTCCGTCACCGCCACTTCGCGGAGTGGGCGTGAGCAGTAGGTGTAGATGTGGGAGTAGCGGTTGGAAACGAAAGTAGCCAGCGCGGACTGAGAGGAGCAATTCTTAAACCCGCAATCAGATTGAACGAAAAGGATGCCGATTTGAGGTTCCCAGAACCTATCTTCGCTGCAGTTATTTAGCGAATTTGATCCCAGCTTTCTCGACCTCTCGGTAAGGTAATAGCCAAACCAATGATTCATCGTGAAGATCGACAACCTGGATCCGATTGCCCCAGGGATCGCGAAAGTCGCAGCGAAACGGCGGCTCGAGTTTTAATTTGTATTTTCCGGTTAATTTCTTGCGGACTTTTTCGATCTGTTCTTCGTCGCGCACCATGATTCCGAAATGGCGGATATTGGTTGGCTGAACTTTTTCTACTTCAAAAATTGCCAGGAATTGGTGCTCGCCGAGTTTGAAGAAGGCATCGCCCTCTCCGCCGTCGAGCTTCTCGAGATTGAAGATATCCTGATAAAACGCGATCGCTTTCTTGATATCATCAACCTCGATTGCGACGTGATTACACCCGTAAACTTGCACGCTCATTTTCTCAGCCGCTCCAAAGCTTGGATCATCTCTCCGCTCCGATTGCGAAGCTCTTTGTGGTGCACGCTGGCCAATTCTTCAATCAGCTTCTCGCCTTTGGCAGTGAGTTTAACATGGCGCTGGCGCCGATCAGTCTCGGCCGGTTCACGGGTGATCAATTTTGATTCAACCAACCGATCGACAATATTGACCGCGGAGTGGTGTCTGACCTGAAGCCGCTCGCTCAATTCGGAGATGGTCAAGCCCTTCGGCGAGGAAGAAGCTTTCATTGCCAGAAGCGCTTCGTATTGCTCGGGGTTTAGGCCTACCTTGGCGCGAAGCCAATCCTTACTAAAGCGCAGGAATTTGCGCCCCAGGTAGCGAAGTTCTGCTAGGGCCTCGTAATCGTCGGAATGGAGGTGCGTCATCTGGCAATTAAATATAAGGTCGCGTCCGGCAACATATCGATCATCGATATACTGGCATGGCGGCTGCTATCTTTCTCCATTATATGAATACATTCGCGGCAAAGTCGCACAAAGGATTTACTCTCGTTGAAATCATGATCGTGGTGGCAATCATCGCATTGCTGGCCGCGATTGCAGTGCCGGGATTCCTCCGGGCGCGGAAACGCTCGCAAGCCAGCCGTATTCTGAACGATTTGCGCATGATCGATTCGGCCTGCGACCAGTACGCGATCGAAACCAACCGACACACCGGCGACACAGTTGCCATCACTGATTGGACGAACTACCTGAAGAAGGGTTCGCTCCTCTACAACAGCGGCAACAGCCTATTGGGAACTGCTTACGGCCCACAAGTGGTTGATACCATTCCCACGGTTCCTCCAGCGGACTACACCACATTATCGGACGTAGCTGGCGTAGGTTTTTGGTCGCCCTACGGACCGTAAGCGGGTTGGCGGCGTTCGCGCGAGTCAACGCCAGCCGTGAATGATCCCGCCGATAATTATCCCTCCGGCGGTGCCAATAATCAAAACAGGCGCGAACGCCTTGGTGATTATTGCGGCCGGCAAACTCAGCAAGGCGCCGAAGAGAAGTCCGATAACCCACCCTGGCCATCCCGGCAAATCAACGCAACCGATTACCAGTCCGATCGCAAATCGATCGATGAACGCAGCCAGCAGCGCTGATTTTTTATCCGGAAACGACATCGGCAGCATCATCCCAACAGAAACAGCGCCGAAGACGGCTCCGCTGATCAAACCCGCTATTAAGTTCGACACGGCGCGATTAAACCCAGTCCCGCTTTTCGCGGCAACTTTTTTCATGTTCGGCTAGAATTTTGCTTTGATCAGTCGCATGGACAGACAAACAACCCTTGATCAGTTGGAAGAACTTCTTCCGCTCGCAGCCCAATGGGCGGCGACACAGCAACAGCGGGTGTTGTGTGAAGGGGTACCGCTTTCCAAGGATGAACTAACTGACGCCAAAGCGATCGGCGTTCGGAATCCCGAGCGAGTGCGCTTGCTCCAGGTCGACGTAATTCCCGTGCCGGCGCATCCGATGCTGAGGGCGGCTGCTGCTTCAATTCATTTTTTAACCGCCACGCCGCGCGGGCTCGCCTTAGGGAAGGGAATTTTTGTTCGCACTGATCACTGGCGCGATCGCGCGCTCATTGCTCACGAGCTCGTGCACACTGCGCAGTTTCAAAGGCTCGGTGGAATCCTCCCATTTCTTCAGACTTATATTTCCCAATGTGCGACGGTCGGCTATCCAAACGCGCCTCTGGAATTGGAAGCGGTCGCAACCGCGGCGCGAGTTTGTTCCGCCTGAGCGGAACTTTCTCGACAGCTGCCGCGCGTTTCAGTTGAAGTAGCAACCGCGCGCGTGGATCCCTCCAGTTACATCATCGTTTTCGATAAAAATAGCGAAGCTATCGCCGCGTTTTTTTTCGGTGGCCGACCATTTCGCCGGCGACACTGCGGGGATCGAGCCGGGTGAGATTTCTTTTCATGCTCGAGGTGAGGAGCGAAATGTGCGGGATCTCGCAAAGATGTTCGGCGATAAACCAGACGGGCTTGTCGGTTGTCATCCAATTAAGATGGTCGAAGCGCGCGAGATTCACTGGACGCGAGTAGCGACGCAGGGTGCGTTCGAATCGAAGATTGAAGTAAATATTGAAATAGCTCATCGCCAGCTCGCGTAACGTGCGATAGACCGGCTCGCGATAACGACAACCGGTGAAGTTGGATTTTGCGACTGCGCCCCAATGTCCGCGCACTTTAAAAATTGCGACGACGTGATCCGTGTCCTGTTCTGCTTCCAAGTCGAAGATGAGCGGAGGAAAACCGAGAACGCGAAGAG
>JBEEHZ010000095.1:0-9321 GCA_041167705.1 Verrucomicrobiota bacterium
GACCGCGATCCGCGCTTTCATTCGCTGGGGCGATCAATGGGTGAAGAAACACGATCTTTCATCGCTGCGTCTGCTCGGCACAGTTGGCGAACCGATTAATCCCGAGGCCTGGATGTGGTATCACAAGACGATCGGTGGCGGACGTTGCCCGGTCGTTGACACCTGGTGGCAAACCGAAACCGGCGCGATCATGATCACGCCGCTGCCCGGCGCGATTCCGACAAAACCGGGTAGTGCCACGCTCCCGTTTTTTGGAGTGGACCCCGCGGTTGTCGATGCAAACGGAAAAGAAGTCGGCGCGAATGTCGGCGGAAAATTAATTATTCGACGTCCGTGGCCATCGATGTTGCGGACGATTTACGGGGACAAGGAACGTTATCAAAAGGAGTATTGGAGCGAACACAAAGGCAAGTATTTTACCGGTGACGGCGCCCGGCGCGATGAAGACGGTTATTATTGGATCGTTGGGCGCATCGACGACGTGCTCAATGTTGCCGGACACCGGCTTGGCACTTCGGAGATCGAAAGCGCGCTGGTAAGCCATGTTAAAGTTGCCGAAGCCGCTGTGGTCGGAAGGCCGGACGAATTGAAGGGACAAAGCGTGGTCGCGTTCGTGACCGTGAAAACCGGAGTCGACGCGTCGAACGATCTGAAGGCTGAATTGCGAAACCACGTTGGCACGCACATCGGCGCGATTGCGAAACCAGATGAAGTGCGCTTTGCCGAAGCGCTTCCAAAAACGCGCAGCGGAAAGATTATGCGCCGGTTGCTAAAGGAAATCGCGAGTGGCGCGAAAGTTACCGGTGACACGACAACGCTGGAAGATTTCAGCGTGTTGGCAAAACTGGCCGAGTCAGACGAATAGGTAGCAATGAGTTTCATACGGACAGGGCTGCGCGAAATCGGATTGAAAATCCGGCGGCAACGCACGCGCATGATATTGCGGCACGAAAAACGGTTGCTGCAAAAAAGCGAAATTGCTCTCGGACGGGAAGGAACTTCCCAGGCGGCAAATTTTCCCGAGCTCCGGAACGAGATCGTGGCCTTGAAGAAACTCGAGCAGGAGCAAAAGGAAGTCGCGCTGCGGATCATTCAAATCGAAGAAGGGATCAAACAGATCGAAGCGCAGCGGCAAGTGAACGCCAAAGAGCAAAGCGAAGCGATGGCGACGTTGGACGCGGAGAATAAGCCGATCCTGCAGCGTCGCAACGAAGCCAGGAGCGCGTCAGAGTTGTGCGAGCGCGAAGTAAACGCGGTTGAGCGGCGGATTGACGAGAACGACGCCGCCGACCAGGAGTTGCTGAAAAAATTATCCGAGCTCCAAGCGTTCGCGCCGCCGCCGGCAGACTTGGAAACGCAAACGTCCGCTATCAGCGCTCGGCGCGCGCGCTTGCCGGAAGAACGCGCAGAACTGGTTCGCGCCCGACTCGGCAGCGCCGACGCTTCCCGCATCGCGAAGGAAAAACTGGCCGCCGCCGAGGAAGAACTTTCCGCGATTGAAAGAAATATTTCCAAAGTGCGCGGCGACTATGAAGGGCGCGACAAAGGCTTCGCCGAGAACATTCGTTCGCAGCAAGACGCAGTTATCGAAGCCAAACAGCATCATCAAGTTGTCGAGGAGCGAAAAAACCCGGCCTATCTCAACATTGGACGCCATCTCGCGTCGCAAGGCATCGCTCCACCGAATGCGCCGCATCTGCTCGACGACGTGCGTAAACATCGCGTGGCGGCGGATCGACATCAGCAACACAACGACGAACTCGCGTTGCTCTCGAGGGGCATCGACAAACAGGAGCTGCGGCAATTCTATTTCAGCGTTGTCTCGGTGATCGGGCTACTGGCGATCATTTTGCCGCTGGTCGCGAAATCACCGCGCAAACGCGAGTGGCTCCCGCAACAAACCGAGGCGATTCTATCGATCAATACCGAACAATTTGAGCGCGACGATTTGCCAAAACGCTGGCACAAAGACCAACCCGATATCTGGCAGAATGCGTGGATTGGATTGATCGGCCCGGCCGCGCGCGTGCCGGCGCTCAATCTGTCGCGAGACACGTTTCAGATCACACGCGCAACAACCAGCTCTGATTCCGGGACCGTTCGCGAATTTATCCTGATTGAAAACCGGAGCGATGTTTCGCAAATCATCCGTTCGGTCCAAACTGACAAAGAGTTTCACAAGCGCACTCTCAGTGGATTGCCCGTCTGGGAAAAATCCGATTTCGCGCTTGCGCGCGTGGGTCCAAGCACGCTTGCCGTCGGAAGCTCGAGCGAAGTGGATGAGTTGGTCCGGGTTCGGCTCGGAATCGATCTCGACCTTAAAATTACCGGACAATTCTTCGACCGGTTCCAAGCGTTGGACCGCGAGAGCGCGCTGCGTCTGATTTCGCGCAGCCCGCCCGATTTGCCGCGCATGTTTCATCCGATTTTCGCGCCCGAACTGCTGGCAAACGCGCAGTTGCTCGGACTCGCGGTGACGCTGCAAAATCCGGTGAAGGCGCGTTTGTTTTTAAAGATGAAATCTCCCGAATTGGCCTCGGAACTCGCGCGCAATTTGCACAACGAGCCGCAGAAGTGGTTGCGTCTACAGGATTCAAATCTAATGCTTTATGCTCAGCCGCCGGAAGTTACACGGCAAGCGGCCAACCTTGAGCTGCATTTCAACGTGCCGGATGAGACGGCGCGACTCCTCTTGCAGCGGATCGCAAAAACTGACGTGAGTAGCTCCGTCGCTGGCGATTGACCCCGAAAGCCTTCGGGGTTGATTGCAGCCCGCGCCGGTTTGCGCTTATAATGCCAGCCCAATGTCTCGCGGCGTGACTTCCACAATCCTGTTCGCTGTCGTGATATCGATCTTGCCGATATTGCAAGCAGCTGATCCGGAGTTGGTCGACATTTCGAAGGTCGATCCGACGATCGTCATCGATTTGCGCTACGCGACTGAGCACAACGTGACCAAACACGCGTTGTATCCGCGCGGCACGCGCGCGCTGATTTTGCCGAGTGTTGCCCAACAGCTGGCCGGCGCGCAAAATTATCTCAAGCAATATCGTTACCGGTTGAAAATCTGGGACGCTTACCGCCCGAAAGAAGCGCAGGAGCTGCTCTGGAAGTACGCGCAAAAAGACGAGTTCGTCGCCGACCCCGGAAAAGGCTTTGGTTCCATGCATTCCTACGGCGTCTCAGTTGACGCCACGTTGGTGGACGACTGGAGCCAGGACGCAACG
This sequence comes from Verrucomicrobiota bacterium, assembly GCA_041167705.1. Classification (GTDB taxonomy): domain Bacteria; phylum Verrucomicrobiota; class Verrucomicrobiia; order Chthoniobacterales; family UBA10450; genus AV40. The sequence continues at coordinate 3,228 of JBEEHZ010000095.1, forward strand.
ATGCCGACGAAATTCGACGAGTTTACACCTCAGGCCATGATGGGTTACACCGGGCGCGATGCGCTCGTAAAACAACACCTGACGCTCTTGCAGTTGGCGATGGCGCACAACAATTTTTATGGCCTGCGCGTCGAGTGGTGGCATTTTACCACCGCCGATTGGAAAAAATACGTTCCATATTGGGAAGACAAACAAATGTCGCAAACGGGCGAAAGTCCGTCGCCAAAAGGTTGAAACGCGACTTCGCGTTTGAGAATCTGGTGGAGTCATGATTGACGCGATTCTACGGGACTTCCGCCAGCCGGAGTACATTCACGTCCTAATCAATCCGTTGCCGATTTACGGTCTGGCGATGGGATTGCTCGGATTAATCGTTGCGTTTTTTTTGCGAAGCCGGCGTGCGCAGATTGCAACGCTGATCGTCCTTCTCGTCAGTGCGGCGTCGGCCTGGCCAGTCTATGAATTTGGGGAACAGGCTTACGACCGAGTCTTGTCGATGGCCGATGAGCCGGGACAAGCGTGGCTCGATGAGCATCGTGACCGCGCCGAAGATTGCATTTGGTTGTTCTATGGACTGGCGGTGTTAAGCGCGGTCGCGCTGGTCGCGCCGCGGAAATGGCCGCGTTCTGCCACGCCACTGGTTCTATCGGTGATTTTATTAAGCGCTGTCACCTTAGGATTTGGCGGCTATATCGCTTACGCCGGCGGCAAGATCCGGCACCGTGAATTTCGCAACGTGCCACCGCCGCCGAGAAAACCGGACCACGAACACTAAGATCGACATCTAGATTTAACCGATCGCTGTGAGCACAGATCTGGAGCGCGCCGAGCAAAATGTCGAAACGCGTAGCGAATCGCTCAAAAAGCCGCTCGGGCTTTTCGATCTCGTCCTCACTCAAATTCTGTTCGTGGTCGGCTCAACCTGGGTCGGCGCCGCCGCGAAACTTGGACAAGCGCATCTTTTCTTTTGGTTGCTCGCCATTTTGCTTTTCTACATTCCTCAGGCGGCGGTCGTCATTTATTTGATTCGCCGGATGCCGCTTGAAGGCGGCATTTATCAATGGGCGAAACTTGGCTTCAACGAGTTCGCCGGTTTTATCGTGGCCTGGAATCTTTGGCTGCTCTCCATCACGGTGATCGCGTTGGGCGGAATGTTCACGACCACGAACATTTCTTACGCCATCGGTCCGAGCGCCGCCTGGATGCCGAACAGCAAATGGTGCGTGTCGTTGATCAGCTCGGCGCTGGTCGCCGGTCTTGGCTGGACGTGTGTCCGCGGGGTGTCGTTAGGCAAATGGCTCCACAATATTGGTGCGTTCGCCATGCTTCTGGTTTACGGCGCGCTGATTTGCCTGCCGTTGCTCGGCCTTGCCCGCGGTGAATTGAAAAGTTATCACCCGCTCCAGCTCGCACTGCCCACGATGTCGATCTTCTATTGCTTCAACATTTTCAGTAAACTGTCCGTCGGTGCGTTGAGTGGATTTGAATACGTCGCCATTCTCGCCGGGGAAACGCGCTCTCCCGCGCGCGATATCGGCCGCTCGGTTCTGATCGCGTCGCCTGTCATCGCGCTGATGTTTATTCTCGGCACAAGTTCGGTTCTGGCTTACATCGGAGACACTCCAATCGATCTCATCGGTCCAGTGCCGCAAACATTGCGATTAGGCCTCGGTTCGTTTCCAATCGCGGGCGCAATCGCTTCGGTTGGAATTCTGTTGATGACGACGCGAACGATTTCTTCGACCAGCGTTCATGTCACTGGAAGTTCGCGATTACCGATGGTGGCGGGATGGGACCGCTTACTCCCGGGCTGGTTCTCGCGCTTGCACCCGCGATACAAAACACCGGTCAATTCGATCATCTTCGTCGGCGCGACCACCCTCGTCATCGCGATTGCGAGCCAAATCGGCGCCGGAATCCAGGAGGCTTTTCAATTGGTCGACAATGCCGCCAATGTTTTCTACGGGATCGTTTACTTCATGATGTTCGCAATTCCGATCTTTGGCGCAGGTGCGATTCGTTCCGGTGCACCGATATGGTTGCGTGTCGCGGCGATCTCCGGCGCGATTGTTACGTTGTCCGCCCTCTTTTTTACAGTCTATCCGATCATCGATGTTCCGAGTCCGCTGAGTTTCGCCGTGAAGATTATCGCCGTAACCGCGATCGCGAACGCGATCGGTGTCGGTATTTATTTCGTCGGTCGGAAACGTCGGCGCACTTAGCCGCAGCTATCGGCGACCCAGCGTAAATATTCCGGCAATCCGCTCGAGATTGGAAAGAAGATTATCTCGGGAACGTCGTAGGGATGAAGCGAGCGCAGTTTCTCCTGAAACGCTGATTGTCGATCTTCGCTCAACTTAAAGAACACAAGCGTTTCGTTGGCGGTCTCGATTTTCTCTTTCCAGCGGTAAATCGATTCGATGCCGGGGAGTATGTTTGCACAGGCCGCGAATTTTTCAGTTACGATCTGATCCGAGATTCGTTTTGCGGTCTCGCGATCTGGAAATGTGCTCAGCGCGAGAAGAACGGCCATTTGTCAGGCAGGAATGAGCGAGTCAGTCCGCCTTGCCGGCTCGGTCCGACAGATCCAACCACCACCAATGACGACGTCGCCGTCATAAATCACCGCGGCCTGTCCAGGTGTGACCGCGCGTTGCGGTTCATGCAACCGAACCCGAGCGCAATGATTTTCCAGCGGCGTCACCGTTGCCGGCGTTCCGGGGTGGCTGTAACGAATCTTCACCGTAACATCAACATCTTCATCGCGAAGCTCTCGCGCGATCCAATTTGTGCGATCGATTTCGAATTCATCGCAAACCAAATCTTCAGCGTCGCCAACGATTACGCGGTTTGTCTCCGGATCCAGGTCGACAACGTAACGCGGCCTTGCTGATCCTCCCGGAAGTCCTTTGCGCTGACCAACCGTGAAAAGCTCGATGCCGTCATGTTGGCCAACAAAGTTTCCAGCGACGTCGTAAATCTCGCCTCGATGAAATTCGTTTTCGCCAAGATGCGAGCGCAAAAACGCCTTGTAATCGTTTCCCGGAACGAAACAGATTTCCTGACTGTCGATTTTGTCGGCGACTTTCAGGCCTAACGAATGCGCGATTTTCCTAATCTCAGATTTTTGCATCGTTCCAAGCGGCGTGAGCGCGCGACGAAGCTGTGGCTGGCGCAGGCTGAAGAGAAAATAGGATTGGTCTTTGCGCGGGTCCGCGCCTTTGCGCAGCACCGCCCGGTCGCCGTGATGTTCGATGATCGCGTAATGCCCCGTGGCGATGTAATCGCAGCCGAGCGCTTCGGCTTTACCCCAAAGATTGCCGAATTTCAGCTTTTCATTGCACATCACGCATGGATTCGGCGTCCGTCCGGCTTGATATTCGCTCGTGAAATAATCGATGACAGTGCGCTCGAACTGCTCCGCTTCATCGACAACGTAATGCGGAATGCCTAGCGAATGAGCGACTGCGCGCGCGTCAGCGACCGCCTGCGGGCCGCAACATTTGTCCTCAGTGCGGGAGATGCAATCCTGCGGCCAAACCTTCATCGTCACGCCGACGACGTCGTAGCCTTGCTCGCGCAACAAATAGCCGGCAACGCTGGAGTCCACTCCACCGCTCATCCCAAGTAAAACGCGTTTGTTGCTCCGATTCATCGAAGCGAAGAATTTCGATGAATCGCCGACCGAGTCAACGAGCGAACTGGAACGCTGACGTATTTGCTCCCGCGGATCGTGAATCGCCAAGGATGATGCGCCGACCGAGTGATGCCGATCCGTTTATCGGCGACAACATCGACATCTTCATCGGACGAATGAGCAAAACAATGGCTCGGATCGACGCACAAATTCATTTCATGATGTCGATTGGTAATGTCGAATGCTTGCGTCAATTTCCCCGGGCCGGAGCAAAGCCGGCGTTCATCGTCGACGCCGCGGCGTTTTTTCATCAATGCAATCCCACGCACGGGCTGCGCCGCGCGAATTAAAACGAAGCCGTTGCTCGCGCCTTTCACCAGCACGTTCAACATCCAGTGCGCTCCGTAACTGAAATAAATATAAGCCGCGCCGGGTTTGTTTCGTTCGACAAATGTGCGGGCCGTCGGGCGCGAGAAAGTGTGGCAGGCTTCATCGTTCTCAGCCAGATACGCCTCCGTCTCGACAATTATCCCGGCGCATTTCCCCCAGATCAGCTCCGTTCCGACAAGTTCACGTGCACATCGAATCGGGTCACGTCGGAAGAAAGTTGTCCGAATAATTCGGCTTCTCACACTTGGAGCTGGGTCGCGACGGCGAATCGATTTAAGGCGGAAGCTGTTAGAAGCCTTTGGCCTTATAGTAAACGGGGATCTTCACTTCACACGCCACCGGTTTCCCGTCTCGGAACGCAGGAATAAATTTCGCTTTACTCATATCCTCGAAGGCGGCATCGCCGAATCCGAGAAAGGGCGGCTGCTCGCTCAGGAGCCTGAGATCTTGCAAATTCCCGGTTGCATCCACCTTTAATGCCAGTTCGGCTGAGCCGTCCACCTGCACCGGCGCACTATCACCGGTCGGATAATGAAAGCCGTTGAATTTTGAATCGCCTCCCCAAAATGGTTGGGGACCGATGAAATCGCTTTCTTTTATGAGCTCGGCGCGTTCCTGGTTCGAAAAAATACGCAATCGCGGTTTGTCGTTTACAATCGCGAACGTCACGGTTCCGTAATAAATCGCGTCCACCGGAATGTGATTGTAAAAGGCGGGGCTAAATTTCGGGTTCGCCGCGGCCGACAATTTTTTCAGAACCTCTTGCTCCAGCAATTTCGAATCGGGCGTGCCGCGATAGGTCGAAACGGAAAGGACATCACCACTCTTTTTCACCGAGCAGGAGAACATAATCGCCGCGTCCTTTTGTCCTTGTTTGATCAAGCCCGCGGTGTCGATGCGGTTAATCAACGCATCGGGTCCGGTGCCGAGCAGAACCGGCCGATACATCGGCAGGCTCGCACTCTGTGAAGATGGAACGTCAACCTGCGACCAGCCTGGATCGACGATCGCCAGGAGAATGACCGCGGAAAGTACGAAAACGCGCATGGGACAGATACGCAACCGAAACGGCGGCCATTTTCAACCGCAATCTCGTCTAAATTTAAGCCGCCGCCCGATTTCGGGAGGCGATCTTGTGCACGACCTGGTGGTGGCGGAAATAGTCGATCATTGCATCGCGCGTCTGGACCGGATGAAAGGTGCAACGTGTCGCTGGCGTCTCGAGCAAAGCGCGAAGCTTCATGAAGCGATGACCGCCGCTGCGCGAATCGAAAGTGTTGAACGCGATCGAGTAACGTTTGTTGCGCTCGAGGGTTCGCCCGTCGGCAAGTCGCATCGCGGTGATTCGCCGCTCGTAACCAACTCTTACAGTTTCAATTTCAAATCCGAGCAGGTTTCGGGGCTCCCTGCTCGCATAAACTTCTTCCATCACTGCTTTGATCTCCTCCGGCGTGAGCGCTGCCGTGACCAGATAATTTTCAAAAGGAATCAGGCCCCAAATGTCGTTTATGGTCTTCGGACCGGCGACAAAGTTGTTCTTCTCATCGAAAACGCCGTGCATCGCTCCGTCCACATTCGTGCTGCGTTCACGGAGCGATTCCAGAATCGCCGTGCCGATCAGCGCTTCGACATCGCTCGGTTCACCCGGGCGGTCGCGAACGTGAAGTGTTTCCGCTAAAGTACCGATCGAGTGGGCGAGGGCGCCGGCGGATTCGTCGAGATGCGGCTGGGCGCGTGAAAGGACGACATGATCGAGACCAACGCGATTGTTCATCAATTCGCATCGCGCCGCGCGATAGAGCATTTTTTTTGACGCGCGATCAAATGTCAGATCGAGGCGGCCGACATGGACACCGAAATGATCGGCCTGGGTCAGAAGCACGCCGTTGGTCAGGCGACTCGGAATTGTTTGATGCGTGTGGCCGGCAATAAAGGCGGCGACGCCAGGAAACTCCGCCGTTAACGCGACGATATTATTGGCGAAATCATCGCCGCCCGTGCGCGGCTTCAGTCCCATATGACCTGCCAACACAATGGCATCGGCCCCATCGCTCTTCGCTTTCGTGA
>JBEEHZ010000096.1:0-3640 GCA_041167705.1 Verrucomicrobiota bacterium
TCATCGTTACGAGCGCACGCTGGCCGATTCGTTAGGATTGCAGGGCGAACTCGCAGGAGAAATCGCGGAGGCGTTGCGAGTGACGTTGAGCCCTAACGAAAAAGCGCGCATCGGAACAAAGCCGACCGAAAATACCGAGGCTTATCTGGTTTATCTCCAAGCGAACCAGGTTGAACGCAATCCGGACACGTTGCTTGAAGATTACAAAAAGGCGGAACAGCTTTACCTGACCGCCATTGGGCTCGACGCAAAGTTTGCTCTCGCTCATGCGCGACTCGCTTCCACGCGCGCGGCGATTTTTCATTACTATGAGCCGCTGGATGCGTGGAAAACCAAAGCCCGGGCCGAAGCCGAGATCGCCTTGGAATTGCAACAGAATTTGGCCGAAGCCCATTTCGCTCTCGGTCAATGCATCTACTGGATCGACCAGGATTACAATCGTGCCCTGGCCGAGTTTGATACCGCGTTGCGCCTGTCGCCGAACAACAGCGAGACCGCAGTGTTGATTGCCGCGATCAAGCGGCGACAAGGAAGATGGCAGGAGTGTCTCGAAAGTTATGAGAAGATCAGCAAACTCGATCCGCAAAATCCAAACGTTGTTCGAACGCTCTTGTTTACGAACACGGCGTTGCGGCGCTGGCCGGAAGCCGCGCGTCTGGTGGAACGAATGCGCGTGCTCGCGCCGGCATCACTCGTGGCCAAGGCCCAGAGCGGTTACGTCGATTTTTGGTGGAAAGGCGACACCCGTTTATTGAAATCGCTGACCGCGGAAATCCCGGCGAATGTCGATCCGGACGGCGTGGTGACGACCTGCCGGTGGGACGTCGCGATGATCGAACGCGATTATGCGACCGCGAAACGAGTACTCGATGCATCGCCGCTCAATGAATTTTCCTACACCAACGCCGCCACCACTCCCAAAGGTTTTTTCTACGGATGCATCGCGCTCGCACAAGGCGACGTGAATGGTGCGCGAAAATTCTTTGAGACTGCGCGCGCTGCTTATGAGACGGCGGTCAGAGAATCACCTGACAGCGCGGAGCGGCACGCGAATCTTGGATTGACCTGTGCTTTGATGGGCCGGAAAGAGGACGCGATTCGCGAAGGCCGGCGGGCGGTCGAGCTCAAACCTGAATCTATCGATTCGGTCGATGGCGTATTGATGAGTTGCTATCTCGCGTTGATTTACGCGCGGTGCGGCGAAAAAGACCTCGCGCTTCCGTTACTGGAGAGACTTTTGAAAACGCCCGGCGCGGTGGACAGCGTGGATTACAGTATCACGGTGAACGATTTGAAATTTCGCTGGGAATGGGACCCGATTCGCAATGACCCACGATTTCAGGGGTTGATCTCTCATTCGTCGCCGTGAACCTGAGGAAATTTTTCGCCGAGCTGAAGCGACGAAAAGTCTATCGCGTCGCGCTTGCCTACATCGTGGCGGGCTGGGCGCTGGCCCAGGGCGTGGCGCAGGTTTTTCCGGTCTTCGATATTCCAAACTGGGCGGTGCGTTTGGTCATTGTCGCAATCATTCTCGGCTTTCCGCTCGCGCTGGTGCTCTCGTGGATTTACGATTTCACCCGACACGGCATCAAACGCACGGACGACAAGATCGACATCTTGCCGGTTGCTACTTCCAACGAACGGTCGATCGCGGTGTTGCCTTTCACCGATTTGAGTCCAGGCGAAGAGCGGGACTATTTCGGCGAAGGCATCGCGGAAGAAATTCAGACAGCGCTGGCGAAGATTGAGGGATTGCGCGTGGCTGCGCGCCGTTCGTCGTTTTGGTTCAAAGACAAGAAAGCCGACCTGAGAGAAATCGCGGACAAGCTGAATGTGGACCACGTGCTCGAAGGCAGTGTGCGTCGCGAAGGGAACCGCGTCCGCATTACCGCTGAGCTGACGGAATGCTGCAATGGCTTCACCCTTTGGTCGGAAACGTTCGAGCGCGAGATGCAGGGAATCTTTGCGCTCCAGGATGAAATTACGCGCGCGATTGTCGAAGCGTTAAAATTGAAACTCGATATCTCCGCGCCGGTGGCGTCGCGTTTGGTTCGAAGCACGGCTGCCTACGACGTTTATCTGCACGGCCTTTTTTATTCCGACAAATCAACTGAGGAAGATTTGCGCAAGAGTTTGGGCTATTTCGAGCGGGCACTCGAAAAGGATCCGCAACTGGGCCGCGCCTGGACCGGAATGGCGAAAGCGTGGTTGTGGCTGGCGGATGCTTACGTGCCGCCACGTGAAGCTTATTCAAAAGTGCGCGATGCCGCGACCAATGCGCTCAAGATCGACAATGACGACGCGGAAGCACATGTCTACCTGGCGGAAACGAAGCGCATTCTCGACTGGGACATGGATGGAGCGGCCCACGAGTTTAACCGCGCGGTCCAGCTCGACCCGAAGTCGACGCCTTCCAATTATTTTTCGGCCGCGTTTTGGGCAGCGCGCGGCGAACGCGACGACGCTCTAATTTATTTACAGCGCACCTCTACGATCGATCCGGCGTCACTTTGGGTGAACAACTCCGCTTGCGAGCTGTATCGCTACTTCGGTTTGTACGATGAGGCGATGAAAGCCGGCGAACGCGCATTGCAGCTGGATCCGGCATTTGTTTATGGCGAGCCATTGCTGGCCGCGCTTTATCGCGAGATGGGACGGTTCGATGAAGCGATTGCGCTTTATGAGAAAGCTCAGAACATCAGCGGCCGTCCGGCATTTGGTTTGGCGATTACTTACGCGAAGATGAATCGACCGGATGACGCGCGCGAAGTTCTGGCCAAAACTATTGCGAGCCGCAGAAGTTATACGCCGGGCGACGCGATTGCCCATGTTTACGTCGCGCTCGGTGCGCACGATGACGCCATGCGCGAACTCGAGCGCGCCTGCGATGAGCGATCTTCATCGCTTCATTTCGTCGGTATTGCCCCGGAATTCGCGCCACTTCGTTCCGACCAACGTTTTCTATCGATCCTAAACAAGATCGGTCTCGAGCCGGAAAAAGTCTTCGCCGCCGGCGCGGCGCCCTGATTACTGGAAAATCACATCCTGACCGTGTCCGTGCGAGCGGACACCGTAATTGTGGAGATCATGCGTGGCCAGGTGCATTCCGAAAATGAGCACCGCGATCAAACCGAAATACAAGATCGACATCGTCAAGCGCTGGGCTGGAGTCACTTCATAATAGCGTCGCTCTTCCTCAGTTCGTTTGCGGAAAAGGGAAATGACTCGTGGTAACGACAAGATGACCATCAGCCAGACAACGAAGTTTGGATATTTCCAACCGAACCAAAGGAGCACCGCGAAACCGGGCAGCCAAAGCCAGCGCGAAAGCGCGGTCACAATTCGCCCGCCATCGAGCATGCCCACCGGCGTCAGATTAAACAGGTTCAAAAAATAACCGAACCAGGCGAGCGCAAAGAAAATCGGAATGTCGGTGAATTCACCGATCGAATTGCAGGCGAGTGCGCCGATCGACCCGAGTATGGGTCCGCCGATGCCTACGCACGCTTCCATCCACGCGTTACGCGGCGCTTCCTTCAACGCGATGAACGCGCCCATGAACGGAATGAAAACCGGCGCGCCGACTTTGAGTCCAAATTTTTTGGCGACGATGAGATGCCCGCATTCGTGGACGAGCAGG
>JBEEHZ010000097.1:0-2647 GCA_041167705.1 Verrucomicrobiota bacterium
GGCATTACTCGAAAGACGAAATCCTTGAAGCGTATCTGAATCTCGCGCCTTATGGCCGGAACATCGAAGGCATTGGCGCGGCCACTCTGATTTATTTCGACAAGCCGGCCGCGCAATTGAGCGGGCCGGAATCGGTCGCGCTCAGCGTAATTCCACAAAGTCCAAGCCGCCGCGCGCTTTTCACCGGGCGCGATAATCAATCAGTCAATCTGGCGCAATCGAATTGGTATGACCGAACTCGGGCGAACGCGCATGCTTTTTCCGGGCGCGAGTTCCGGGCGCGCGTGCAACGCGATGGAAAATTTCTGGCGCCGCATTTCGTTCAACAGGTCCTGGAGAAATCACACAGTCGCGAAGAAATCGTGACCACGCTCGACTTGGAAAAGCAGCAAGCGATCGAGCGACGAATCGCCGATTACGTTGCTTGGAATCGCAATCGCGGAATCGAAAATGCCGCCGCAATGTTGGTCGACACGCGGACAATGGACGTGCTCGCGCAAGTTGGCTCCGCCGATTTCGATAAGATCGACATCAACGGCCAAGTCGATGGAACGCGCAGTGCGCGGTCGCCCGGTTCAACCTTGAAACCGTTTGTTTACGCGCTCGCGCTCGATCAGGGACTGATTCATCCCTTGTCGATCCTGGCCGATGCGCCGCGAAGTTTCGGCGATTACAATCCGGAAAATTTCGATCGCGAATTCCTCGGACCGATTCGCGCGTGCGATGCGCTCGCGCGCAGCCGCAACGTTCCGGCGGTTGAGCTGACATCGCACCTCGCGCATCCGACGCTTTTTCAATTTCTCAAGAGGTCCGGCGTCCAGTTGCGCCATCCGGAATCATTTTACGGCCTCTCGCTTCCACTCGGTGGCGCGGAAGTTTCGATGCAGGATCTGGTCCAGCTCTACGCCGTTCTTGCGAACAACGGCGAATCACGATCCTTGCGATTCACGACGCGGGATCCGATCGCACAGCCGAAAAAAATTATCACGCCCGAAGCAGCCTTCCTCACTTTGGAAATGCTGGGCAACGTTCCGCGGCCGGAAATGAATTGCGCGGACGGAAGCGGCAGCAAGCCGGTCTATTGGAAGACCGGAACGTCGCACGGATTTCGGGACGCATGGTCGATCGCCGTTTTCGATCATTACGTTCTCGGGGTTTGGATTGGAAATTTCGACGGTCGTGCGAATCCCACGTTTGTCGGGCGGACCGCCGCTGCGCCCTTGTTATTTCAAATCATCGACAGCATGCGCGCGAGCTGGCCGGAACCGAATACGCCGCATCTGCCCCCGCCGGGCGCGAATTTGAAACGGGTCGAGTTCTGCACGTTATCCGGCGATTTGCCGAACGAACATTGCACGCAACGCGTCGAAGGCTGGTTCATTCCCGGAATGTCGCCGATCAAAACCTGCGACGTGCATCGCGAAGTGCTGGTCGATCGCGCGAGCGGACTACGCGTTCCGATCGATGACGGCACCCGCGAATTGCGGCGCGAAGTTTACGAATTCTGGCCCGGCGAATTTCTCACGCTCTTCGAACAAGCCGGTGTTCCGCGAAAAACTCCGCCGCCATTTTTGCCGGAAACCGGAAGCGAACTGGCCGGGCGAACCGGACACAGTCCGCGAATCGTTTCGCCGGCGAGTAAAGAAATTGTCCTGGCGTCGGCCAAGACGGTTCCCTTGCGCGCCAAAGTGGACGGCGACGTGCAAAAAATTTATTGGTTTGCCGGAAAGACATTCATTGGCCAGGCCGGCCCGAATCAGTTTCTCGGTTGGGAGGCAGACGCGGGCGATTACGAAATCACCGCGCTCGACGACCACGGCCGCGCTGGTTCGTGCAGCGTGATCGTGCACTGATTGCTCCGAACGCTTTCGAGGCTACAGATAACGTGTGTCTCGCCAATACACGCTTCAGCGGCCGCCAAGATCGACATCGATCCATATCGATTACGCGGCGGAGCTGAATGAACAGCAGTTTGCCGCCGTCACTGCTCAGCCCGGGCCGCAGTTAATCATCGCCGGCGCCGGTTCGGGGAAAACGCGCACCCTCACCTATCGCGTCGCCTACCTCCTCGAAAACGGGATCGACCCCCGAAACATTTTGTTGCTCACGTTCACGAACAAGGCCGCACGACAAATGCTCGATCGGGTCGCGAACCTGTTGCCAATCGACGCCAGCGGGATTTGGGGCGGAACATTTCACTCGGTCGGGAATCGGATGCTGCGCCGTCACGGGAGCGCGCTCGGATACAACAGCGGCTTCACCATCATGGACCGCGAGGACCAGAAGGATTTGATCAACACCGTGGTCGCGAGCGCGGGGATCGATCCGAAGGAGATCCGCTTTCCGAAAGGCGACGTGCTCGCGGAAATTTTCAGTTTCGTGGTCAACACCGAAACGCCGGTGGAAAAGTTGCTCGCGGAGAAGTTTCCTTACTTTCTGCCGTTGCTCGAAAAAATCAGCGATGTTCACGCGCGCTACGAGAAAAAGAAAAAAGCAACAAACTCGGTCGATTTCGACGACCTGCTCGAGAAGACACTGTCGATGTTGCAGAAGCACGAAAACATCGCCTCGTTTTATCGCCGGCAATTCCAATTCATCCTGGTCGATGAATATCAGGACACAAACAAGATCCAGGCCGATTTGATCG
>JBEEHZ010000098.1:0-8434 GCA_041167705.1 Verrucomicrobiota bacterium
ATTCGACTTTGGGAGGCCAAGTGACGGAGGATTTCGCGCCGTAGATTTACAGCATCTCACCCACATGAACGACGCGCTGTTATCGCAGATCGATATGCAGCCGTTGGAGTCATTCACGTTCAAAGGCGCGAATGACGAAGAAGTTCAGGGTTTCATGGTCAAGCCGCCGGGATTCGATCCGAACAAAAAATATCCGCTGAAGTTTTTGATCCACGGCGGGCCGCAAGGGGCGTGGGGAAATTCGTGGACGTATCGCTGGAACGCGGAGTTGTTCGCGGCCAACGGCTATGTCGTGGTGATGATCAATTTCCACGGCTCGACCGGTTACGGGCAGAAGTTTACCGATTCGATCAGCGGCGATTGGGGCGGCAAACCGTACATCGATCTGATGAAGGGGCTCGATTACGTGGAGAAGACGTATCCGTTCATCGACAAGAACCGCGAGGCGGCGATGGGCGCGAGCTACGGCGGCTACATGGCGAACTGGTTGCTAGGCCACACCGATCGTTTCAAGTGCATCGTGTCGCACGACGGGACGTTCAATACCGAGTCGGCCTATGGCACGACCGAAGAGCTCTGGTTCATCGAGTGGGAGTTCAAAGGTCCGCTCTGGAAGAACCGTGAACTGTACCGGAAGTTCTCACCGCACTTGTTCGCCGACAAATTCAAAACGCCAACGTTGGTGGTGCATGGCCAGAACGATTATCGCCTCGATGTTTCACAAGGCTTCGATCTGTTCACGACGCTGCAACGATTGAAGATTCCGTCGAAGATGTTGTATTTCCCGGACGAAGGTCACTGGGTGCTCAAGCCGCAGAACTCGCGGCTCTGGTACAAAACAGTGAACGATTGGGTGGATCAATGGTGTAGTCCGAGCCGGACTGGCCAATAACACAGACGGCAATCAATGGACAGCCGCCGAATGAATGAGGCGCGATATTTCTGTGCGTGAAAAAATTAGCTGTTTATCTAAACGATCATCTGGCCGGCTCCGTCGCGGCGATTGAGTTGCTCGATCATTTAATCAAGGAACAAACGGACCAGCCCTTGGAAAAGTTTCTGGTCGATCTTCGCGAAGACATTGAGCGTGATCAGAAAGTTCTGCGCGACTTGATTCGGAAGCTAGATCTCGGCGAGAGCGCCGTGCGCAAAGCGGGCGCCTGGATCACAGAGAAACTGGGACGCGCGAAATTCGCGGGCATCGGCGAGCAGTTTAGTGACTTGGGATTAATGCAAGCGTTGGAAGGTCTTGCGCTTGGCATTAAAGGAAAAGAGTTGTTATGGCGTGCGCTCCAGACCGTGGAAGCGAACTTATCCCAGTTACAAGGAATTGATCTGAAACGACTCGGGCTGCGGGCGCGCGAGCAATTTGAGCGCGTCGAAAAAGAGAGGCTGCATCTGGCGCGCGAAGCTCTCGCGACGCCGTAGAACAAGTTTAGTTGGGGCTAACGCCGTCTGCGCCCGTAGGAATAACCGCGATGGGAACGGCCGCCGCCAATCGCGCGTCGTCCACCGGTCGCTGACTCGGGTTCGAACAAGACGGTGTAGAGATACGGAAAGTTTTCGAGCTTTAGCCGCGGAATTTTTCGTCCGATGAAACGTTCGATCGCCTGGAGCGCCGCAACTTCTTCGCCGTTCATGAGTGTAAATGCGTCGCCCACGTTTTGAGCGCGGCCGGTGCGGCCGATGCGGTGGACGTAATCTTCGGCGTGCTCGGGCACGTCGTAATTGATGACGTGGCTGACGCCGGCGATATCGAGTCCGCGCGCGGCAATATCGGTCGCAACCATCACTTCGTATTTTCCACTCTTAAATCCTTCGAGGGCCTCGATGCGCTCGCGCTGGGTGCGATTGGAATGCAAAACGGCGACGGAATGGTTCCCCTGTTTTAATTTGTGCGCGATCCGGTCGGCCCCGTGTTTCGTCCGGGAAAAAATGAGCGCGCTGTCGAAGTTTGTTCGTTCGAGCAACGCCATGAGCAAATCGAATTTCTGTTCGGCGGCGACGGGATAAACCGCGTGAGTCACGGTTTCGGCCGGCGAACGGCGCACACCGATTTCCACCAGCTCGGGATCGCGCAGCACCCAGGCTGCTAGTCGTTCGATTTCCGGTGGAAGCGTCGCCGAGAACAGTAACGTCTGCCGATCAGTCGAAATCTTTTCGACGATCCGACGGACGTCCGGCAGAAAACCCATGTCGAGCATCCGATCGACTTCATCGAGCACGAGAATGCTGACCTGGCGCAAATCCATCGTCCGTTGCTCGAGCAGGTCGAGCAGCCGGCCGGGCGTAGCCGCGAGAACATCAACGCCGCGTTTGATCTCTTCGCGCTGTTTTCCGTAACCGACTCCGCCGTGGACAACAGCCGCACGTAGATCGGTGAAACGGCCATAATCGCGGAACGCGGTTTCGACTTGCGCGGCCAGTTCGCGCGTCGGTTCGAGCACGAGACATCGGAACGCGCCGTGTTTCGCGAGAATGGTGAGAATTGGCAGCGCGAACGCAGCCGTTTTGCCGGTGCCGGTCTGGGCGGTGCCGATTAAGTCTTTGCCCGCGAGAATGATCGGGAAGGCCCGGAGCTGGATCGGCGTCGGCTCGGTAAAGCCCATCGCCTGGGTGCCGCGCACGACTTCCGATGAAAGTTCGAAATTATTGAATGACACGAGTATAAACTAAGGCCTCGCACGAAGCGCGCCAAGGTCCACAAAGAAATCTCTCAGAAACGCAGGAACCCACGAAACAGAAATGGGAGAATGGTCTTTCCCTTCCTGCATTCCTGCCTTCTTTAGATGTTGATGCTTCGGATTTTCGTTATCGCGGACACTCATAACAAGTTGCCGCAGAAAATTATCGATCTTGCGCGCGACGCGGATGAGATCTGGCACCTGGGCGATGTTTGCGCGGAAATAATTTTGGATGAACTGCGCGCCATCGGCCCGACGGTCACGATTGTGCGCGGAAATTGCGACAGCAATTCCGAGTGGCCGCTGGTTGTCGATCTTAAGCGCGAGGGCTTGAGATTTCGGCTGGAACATATTCCGCCAGATGTTCCGCCGGATGATGTCGATGTTGTTTTGCATGGTCATACTCACGTGCCGCGAAATGAGAAGCGCGGCGGGGTTCTGTTCCTAAATCCGGGTTGCGTCACGCGGCCAAACCAGGGTTCGCCCGCGAGCGTGGCCTGGCTCGAAATCGCCAAGGGAAAAACTAAATGGCGGTTGGTGCCGCTGCGTTGAGATTCGACCCTCACCTACGGCTTCGCGACTTCCTCTCCAGGGCCAGGGAGAGGATTGAGGTGAGGGTTGTGAATCAAATGTTTACTTCTCGCCTTCCGATTTTCGGCTGAACCAACGCCGCTTTTTCTTCGGATCTTCTGCGGGAGGTGATTGCTTTTCTTTCGCCTTTGGCTCTTCCTGCTTCGTTTCTTTCTTTGGTTTTGCTTCCGTCTCTTTCGCTTTCGTCTTCTTTTCTTCAGCCGGCTTCTCTTCGACCACGACAGCCGCGTCGACCCATTCGATGAATGCCATCGAAGCGGAATCGCTCTTGCGCTGGCCGAGTCGCACGATGCGGGTATAACCGCCGTTGCGCTCGGTCGAGCGGGGGGCGATTTCGTCGAACAATTTCTTAACGGCATCCTTGTGTCGCAACGCCGAAAAAGCCATTCGTCGCGCGTGGATCGAACCGTTTTTGCCAAGCGTGACCATTTTTTCGGCAAGCGGTCGCACCGCTTTCGCTTTTGCCAATGTGGTCTTGATCCGCTGGTGCTCGATCAAATTGCAAACCTGATTGGCAAGAAGCGCTTTGCGATGCTCGGCTTTGCGCCCGAGTCGAACCGTCTTTTTCTGATGTCTCATCGGCTTGCCTTGATCTGATTACTTCCGGTCGGTCGGGGCAGCAGCAGCAGCGGCGCCATTGCCGCTCGCGCCGTCGGGCCCGCCGGCGGCCACAGGTTCCACCAGGCCGGTCTCGAACTTCATACCGAGACTCAGGCCAAGCTGCTGGAGTTTATCTTTGATCTCGTTGAGCGATTTCTTGCCGAAGTTGCGGTACTTGAGCATCTCGCTCTCGGTCTTTTGGGCGAGCTGACCGACGGTCGTGATGTTGGCGTTGTTCAAGCAGTTGGCGGCACGGACGCTGAGCTCGATTTCGTTCACGCTCATATTGAGCAGCTTCTTAAGCTTCATGTTCTCTTCGCTCACGCCGGCCGGTGTCTCGTCGAACTCGATCACTTCTTCGTTGAAGTTCACGAAGACGTCGAGGTGATGGCGAAGAATCGCCGAAGCCTGGAGCAGCGCGTCGTCCGGAGTCAATCGGCCGTCGGTCCAAACTTCCAAAATGAGTTTATCATAATCGGTGCGCTGCCCGACACGGGTATTCTCGACCGCGTACTTCACGCGGGTGACTGGTGAGAAGATCGAATCGATCGGAATGAGGCCGATCGGTTGATCAGTGCGTTTGTTTTCTTCGCCAGTAGCGAATCCGCGGCCGACGCGGACTTCGAGTTCGGCGTCAAATTTGTGTTTCTTATCGAGGGTGCAAATCACCAGTTTCGGATTGAGCACTTCGTAGCCGGCCACTTCCTGAATGTCGCCGGCGGTGACTTCGCCTTCTTTGTTCACTATCAGCGCAAGTTTCTTCGGTTCGTGATCTTCAGCCTTAAATTTCACCCTCTTGAGGTTGAGCACGATGTCGGTCACGTCCTCGACTACGCCCGGGAGCGTGGCGAACTCGTGTTGCGCGCCGGTGATTTGTACTGCGGTAATGGCCGCGCCTTCGAGAGACGAAAGCATAACTCGCCGGAGCGAATTTCCAACGGTGTGACCGTAGCCGGCTTCAAAGGGCTCGGCAGTGAACTTGGCGTAAGTGTCTGTGGCTGTGCTCTCTTCTTTGCTGAGAGTCTTCGGCATTTCAAAACGACCGTAACGAACTGGCATATTTTTAATTTTCGATTGTCGATCGCCGATTTACGATTTGAAGAGACAAAGTTCCGGAATGGAAAAGCGTCTCTTAAATCGAGAATCTGAAATCTTAAATCTACTATTCCTTTGCCGGGTTTCCCCTGGCGAGTGCGGTTTCACGTCCAGCGACGGAGACCCAGGGACCAACGGCGTAATTACAAAACTCGCTGCGAGCGTGGAATAAACAACGAACCACAGGTTTTGCAAGCGGCCATTTTGCTCGGATTATCGGCATATTTCCGCTGAGGTTTCATTGAAATGAAGGCGCTTTCCGTCATTTTGATGCGCACAACGAAGAGCAGGCAACTGCCCAACCAGTTCAAACGCCCAAATTTGATCAATCCAAGAGTTTTCCCGATAGTCATGATGTTTGGCGCCGGGGGAAGCTTTGGGCTCCGCCAACCTGTGCCCAGCGCGGCGGCGCCGTGATTAGCGGAGAGAAATGAAACCTTACTTTTAGTGACTACCGGATCGACATCGCGCCTATCGCTTCTTTCCGTTGTGATTCCGGCCCGAAACGAGGAAGAGTGCATCGCCGCCACAGTCGAGCATCTTCACACCGAACTAAGATTTCGCCGCGTTCCGCATGAGATCATCGCCGTGGACGATTGCAGCACGGATCAAACCTGGAAGATCTTGGGAGAGCTGGCCGCGCGCCTACCGGAGTTACGGCCGATTCAGAACGACTCTGAGCACGGTTACGGCAGGGCGGTAATCCGCGGCCTCGATCATATGCAAGGTGACGCTGCGGTGATTATGATGGCGGACGAGTCGGATGACTGCCGCGACGTCGTTCGTTACTGGGAAAAGCTCAATGAAGGCTATGACTGTGTTTTCGGCAGTCGGTTTATCAAAGAGAGCGCGGTCATCGGTTATCCAACCTTCAAGCTAATAATTAATCGGTTAGCTAACTTATTCCTGAGATTGCTCTTTAATATTAAACTTAACGACACGACTAATGCGTTCAAAGCTTACCGAAAGGTTGCAATAGACGGCTGCCGCCCTCTGATCTCGCCCCATTTCAACCTCACCGTCGAGCTGCCGCTTAAGGCAATTGTCCGCGGCTACTCGTGGACAGTCATTCCTATTACTTGGCGCAACCGGCGTCACGGAATTGCCAAAATGCAGCTCAAAGAGATGGGCAGCCGCTACCTGTTTATCTGCTTATATGTCTGGCTGGAGAAGTACTTTAGCCGCGGTGATTACCTGAAAACGCAGTCCAGCAAGTGACCGGCATTCTCGATAAGCTCTGGACTAATCGACAACGCGTCGGTTTTGACTTCGCTTTCTTTGTCCTAATCGCAATCGCGTTGATAAATGGCATCAAGACTACTGCGGGTGTCGCATGGCCTTATGATCTAGATCAATTCCGCGACATCGGAATGGCACAAGCAATCCTCGATCATCGCTACGGGACAGACCATCTCTATCTTGGCGAAACGATCTGGTACAATCCGCTGGTTTCGGCCATAGTTGCTGTGATCTCCAGTGTTGGCAGGATTGCGCCGCCCGTTGTTGTCACCCAGGCTGGAGCCTATCTTAATCTTTTCGCGCCGATCGCTTTCTACATATTAGTTACTTACCTTTTTGATCGATTGGTTGCGCTGGCGGCGGTAGCTGCATTTCTCTTTGCGCCTATTGGCGATGCGCCATCGTGGGCGGCAGCCACCTATTCGCCATGGATTTTCAGCCAAAACCTTGCCCAGGGATTCTTCTATCTGACTTTAGTGGCTTACTGCAAAGCTATCGGATCTAATCAGTGGCGATGGCACCTCATCGTTGGAATTCTACTTGGCATCACCTTTCTCGGCCATACGGCGCCGGCTGTGATTTTGGGGATGATTATGTTCGTTGGATTGATAATGAACCCGGTGACGCGGAGTCAGGTTGACGTCCGGTCTGTGTTATTTCGCAAGACGCTGCCGCTACTATTGATTCTAGTCGCCGCTTTTATCGTCAGTCTACCGTTCACCCTTTCAATCCTATTCCATTATCATCTCAGGATACTCAATCCCGTTCCGAGTAATTGGATTTACTCTCCACTAGCTATCGATAAGCTTCCCGACTTTCTCCGGAGATATCTCTCCTGGTTTAGCGCGATCGCCGCTCTCGGCCTCGTTGTTTTGATCGGCCGGCGAAGCGGCCAGGCAGGAAAAATTGCACTCCTCACCTGGCTTATGATTTGTTGCGCGGCATTGGCGGTGAATGAACTGCAACAGATAACATCGCCCCAGCTGCATCTGATGTTTGTTCCGGCCCACCATTTCCTTTTCTATCTGAGGGCACTTGAAAACATTTTATTTGGGATCGGGCTAGTGTGGGCCTGCCGTTTCCTGGCGCGAGGGCTGTCTTCACTGTTCAGAAAGAGACAGAATCAACTGGATCATTTTCGGCGCGAGGCTGAAGTCGCCTTTGTTGCGCTGGCAGTCGCCGCTTTCCTGATTCTTGTATACCCAAAGTATCGCGATCGTTTTGACTTTACCAACGCTCGCAGTCAGGCCGTAAGTTTTGCGGAAAGAAAAACTTACCTCGACGCCTATCGCTGGATCTTGGCCAATACCAAACCGGTCGATGTTTTTCTGTCACTCAACGGCGATCTCGATCTTAGCATTGTCGGTCCCGCGGATCGAAAAGTGGTTGTTATTTCTCAGCCAGAATTTTCCAATCCTTATGTAGACTGGAAATCGCGCTTCAACATCGCATCGCAGGTTGTCGATAAACTTACTTCGGCCCCGTCCAATGCGCTTGCAGCGCTCGCCGCGAATGGCGTCAATTACATCATCACCGCGCCCATCGATCAGTTCGATCGCGACCCCTTCTCTTTTCTGTCCAAGGAATTCGCCGAAGACGACGTCATTATTTACAAGGTCCGGAGCGAATCAGCGCGGTAAGATCATCTCTCAATGACACTGTCGGGTAGCTGACCCGACGATGTCGGTGTTCTGGGAAAATGCGAAGCGAGCGCTTTGCCGGCTTCTTCGATTGCCTCCACAACTGCATGACTAAACTTTTCGTTTCGGAAATGTTCCCGCATTGCATCCACCAATTTCTGCCAGAAAGGTTCGCCGCACTTTTCATGGATCGCTTTATCGCCGACGACTGCGAACTTATGCGCACGCGGTGCCACGAAAATGAGCACCGCGTTTCGTTCCGGCGTTTTGTGCATTCCGAGGCGATGGAATTTTTTCTGCGCGGCGATGAGTGGATCGACAGCTACCTTGCCGCGCTGAATGAAAACGCGAATTTGGCCGGAAGTTTTCGATTCGGCATCGCGGATCGCTTGCACGATCCGATCGTGCTCGAGCTTGCTGAGAAATTCCTTTGTGCGCATCGAATTACCAGCTCGAGCCCGCGCCGCCGCCACCGAAACTTCCGCCACCGCCGCTAAATCCGCTGAATCCTCCACCGCCTCCCGATGACCAGCTGCCTCCTCCACCACCCATCGGAAGGAAGACAGGACCGCTTCGACTCGAGGA
>JBEEHZ010000099.1:0-7395 GCA_041167705.1 Verrucomicrobiota bacterium
CGGTGGAACGGCGAAATGAGCTCCCGCTCGCCGCGCGGATAACGTGTCACGAACATCCGCGGATCGAACAAAGCGTGCGTTACATTACAACGCCCGCCGCCTGAAATGCGCACTTTGGAAAGAAATTGCGAGGAGCGCTCGAAAAGCGAAACCTTGCAGTTTCCATCGGCACGCGCCGCGGCGATCGCAGCAAAGAAACCAGCGGCGCCGCCACCCACGATGACGATTTCAATCACTCGCTAACTTATAGATAAAATGCGAGCCGCATTCGAAAATCAATGGGCGAATCGTAGCGAGGAAAACAAAACGCCTGACGGCAAGCATTAGCTCGATCCGCCAGGCGTTGAATTGCTAGCTTGGTTTAAAATCAACCAAGCAATGCGTGCCGGGACTTAGTGCCGGTCCGGCGTGAGGGTAACTTTATCAACTACCATGTCGTCGCCCTGTCGCACGTAGTGAACGTGAACCTTTGAATCTTTTCTAATCTTTGAGGGTTCGATAACTTTTCCGTGTGCATTCACGTATGTGACGGTCTTGCCGAACTTGTAGTGCATTGGTTCGGACGCTTCGGTTTTCAGGATCAGGGAATCGCCCGGAGTAAAATCCGTGACGGTACCAAAACTTTCGGTTGTCGTGGTGGCGGTTTCAGTCATTCCATTGGGTTGCGTGGCAACCTTGGTGGTAGACGTGTGTGTTTGTGCGAAAGCCACTGAACCCATCAGGGTTGTAGCAAAGGCGACGCTAACGATTGATTTAATCATAGAAACTAACTTTCTCGTTTACTGAGTTGCTGCAGTGATCGCAGCGAAAGGCCATCCGGTTCGTGTTTCCGAAGGAATTCGGCGAACCAGGGAGGTAATAGGATGCGGCAGTTGTCTAGTATAGCCCGATAAAGGCTCTCGCGCCTGAACAATCTCCACGAGCGAATCGAACGCAATCACCGTACGCAAAACGCGCCCTTTCGCTCCGCGCGAAACAAATTCGACGAAGCAGAAAAGGCGCGAATGTTAGTTGTCGAATTTAGCTCTTAATCCTCGTCGACGACTACGCGGTCAACGAGCATGTTGTCGCCTTCACCAACGTAGTGAACGCGCACCGGCGCGCCCACTTTGATGCGGGTCCGCACAGTCGCTTCGTCGAGTTCCTTACCGCTTTTGGTCGTATAAACGACCTTTTTCCCGAAGCGATAATGTCTCGGGCCGGCACTTTCCTTCAGCACGATGGTGCTACCCGGAGAAAACTCCGTGATCGTGCCGTTGCCCTCAGTCGTGGTCGTTGTGGTGGTGGTTTCAGAAACCTGTCCCCACGCGAACGGAGCCGCGACTGCCAATGCCATACTGAGTATTAACTTCTTCATTTATACTTAGACGTGACACCGCGCGACATATTCGGATTTCGTTTATCGTTTCTCGGTGATTTGCCGAGAAAGTCGTACGCGACCTGACCGCGGTTTCGCCGTTAACTTCGCGAACCTAAAATCCTCGACTTCAATTTCAACGCCGGGCAGAAAGATGCGATGGAACCGAGCTCGTCACCGCCGCCTCCACCTTCAATACCGCAACTGCCACGCGGAAATTGGTGGCAGCGAAACTGGAAATGGTTTGTTCCAACCGGATGCCTGACGCTCATCGCCATGGCCGTGCTGTTTGTTGCATGCATCGTCTTTTTGGTTTTCAGCGTCATGAAATCGTCGGACGCGTACAAGATCGCGATCGCACGCGCAAAAAGCGACCAACGCGTCGTGGCCGCGCTCGGAACTCCGATCAGCGAAGGAATGTTCAGTTCCGGCAAGACAAACGTCAACGGACCGTCCGGCGAAGCGGACATCGCCATTCCAATTTCCGGACCAAAAGGTAAAGCGACGATTTATGCGGTGGCGACGAAATCTGAGGGAGCCTGGAGCTTTTCGAAACTAAACGTCAAGATTGTTGGTAGCGGAGAAACGATCGACCTGAATGAAACTGAATCGGCGTCGAAGGAGGAAGAACCCGCCAAGAAAAAAGGCGCGACTCACGCAAGCGTTCGGGTCGAATCGATCACGCTCGCTCGGGAAAATGGCGACCAGTTAAAACCGGTGAAGAATTTCAGACGCGCCGACAATCCGGAACATATCGTGGTTACGCTGAGCGAAGGAAATTCGGGCGCACATGTCAAAACTGTTTGGACGAACCTCAACGCCCCTGGCGCGACCGATCAGAAACTTTGGGAGAAAGAATTAATTTTGGACATGCCTAATCCACGGGCCGACTTCTCTCTTTCCAACACCAACAGCAAGAAATTCCCGGCCGGCGATTACAAGATCGACATCTACCTGAACGACGACCTGGTCAACACGGTGCGCTACAAAGTTCAGTAGACCGGCTCTTACTCCGGTCGATCGCTGCCGCGGATTTTCGGGCGCCGCCATGCGCGATAGGCTATGAATCGCGCTCGAAGCAGTCGAGATATTTGATGCCTGAGCCAGTGTTGAAAATCACAACCCGCTCGCTGATGTCGATCTTGCCAGACGCCCGAAGCTTTTTTAGCGCCGCGAAACAGGCCGCACCCTCGGGCGCAACAAACAGGCCTTCCTTCGAGCCGACTTCGCGGACGACCCGGATCATTTCGTCGTCATCAATCGCAACCACACCGCCATTCGAGTCGCGGAGAATTCGCAGCATCAAGAAATCGCCGATCGCTTTCGGGACACGCAAGCCCGACGCGACCGTGTGCGCGTTTGGAAATTCCGCGGCGAATCTTTCGCCGGCTTCAAATGCGCGGACGATTGGCGCACAGCCGCTGGCCTGCACCGAGAACATTCGCGGCCGTTTGGTGTCGATCCAACCGAGCTTTTCCATTTCATCGAATGCTTTCCACATTCCAATTAGTCCCGTTCCGCCGCCGGTTGGGTAAAGAATGACGTCCGGCAATTTCCAATTTAGTTGCTCGGCAATTTCGTAACCGAGGGTTTTCTTCCCTTCGATGCGATACGGTTCCTTGAGGGTAGAAAGATCAAACCATCCTTCCTTTTCTTTGCGGCGCGCGATCTCGGCGCCGCAGTCGGTGATCAGTCCGTCGATCAACGTCACGTGTGCCCCGAGTTCGCGGCATTCGATGATGTTCGCGCGCGGTGTGTCGCGCGGCATGAAGATGTGGGCCGCGAGACCGGCGCGCGCAGCGTAAGCGGCAAGCGCGCCGCCGGCATTTCCGGCGCTCGGGACCGCGAGCTTCTTCGCGCCGAGATACTTCGCCATCGAAACGGCCACGCTCATCCCGCGCGCTTTGAAACTTTGCGTGGGATTGAGCGATTCATCTTTGATCCAAAGATCGACATCGTCGGCGAAAGCCTTCGCGCGCAACAACGGCGTGCCGCCTTCGCCTAACGAGACCGGCTCCGCATCTTGCGGCAACGGCAACAATTCGCGGTAACGCCAAAGCCATTTCTCACGCGTCGCCAACGTCTCTCGCGTGATCTCGCGGGCCGCCGCCTCAAGATCGACAGTCGCGAATAGCGGTTTGCCGCATGCAGTGCAAAGATTTTGCAGGCGCGACCAGTCGTGCCGAAGTCCACAAGCGGTGCATTCGAGATGCGTCAGAAACATAGAGTCCTAATCTGGAAAACAGGAATCCAAAAAAGAGATTCTAATCAGGAAAGCAAGAAATCAGGAAAAAGAGAAGAGCAGGACGTCTTCTTTCCTCTTTTCCTGCTTTCCTGATTCATCTTCAATCTGCGGACAGCAATGAGTCTATCTTCCGCCAGCGCTGCGAATCGGCCGTGGTATAGGCCATCGCTGACGATGCAGATCATGATTGGTCTTGTCGTCGGCGCGTTGATCGGCTGGCTGCAGCCCGATTGGGGCAACAAAGTTTATTTCCTGCGCGACATTTTCATCAACCTGATCAAGTCGATCATCGCGCCGCTGGTTTTCTCCACCATCGTCGTCGGCATCGCCGGCGCGGGCGCGTTGAAAAAAGTCGGACGAATGGGAATCAAAGCGCTGGTTTATTTTGAAATTGTCACGACCGCGGCGCTTTTCATCGGCCTCGCCGTAGTAAATTTCACGAAGCCGGGCGTGGGAATCACGTTGGCGGCGGCCAACACCGATGTCATAAAAACAATTGGGCAAGCCCATCCCAAGACGTTGGTCGAGACGATCGTCCACGCGTTTCCATCCAGCGTGATCGACGCGATGGTGCGCGGCGACGTTCTCCAAATCGTCGCGTTCAGCGTGTTGTTTGCGCTCGCGGTCTCAGCCGTCGGCGAAAAAGGACAACCGATCGTGCGTGCGATGGGCAGTCTCGCGCAAATCATGTTTAAGTTCACGAACTACGTGATGATGTTCGCGCCGATCGGCGTCGGCGCCGCGATGGCGCACACAATTGGCACACAGGGACCGGGCGTCCTAGTTAATCTTGGAAAACTAATCGGCTCACTCTATCTCGCGCTGATCATTTTCGTCGTTTTGGTTTTTGGAATCGTGATCTTTATCGCGCGCGTTCCGTTGCGACAATTTTTCCGCGCGGTCCGCGAGCCGGCCGCACTCGCATTTGCGACCACAAGCAGCGAGTCGGCGTTGCCGAAAGCGATGCAGGCAATGGAACGCTTCGGTGTGCCGCCCTCGATCGTTGGATTCGTGATGCCGACGGGTTACTCGTTCAATCTCACAGGATCGACATTGTATCTGGCCATGGCGTCGGTGTTCGTGGCACAAGCCGCCGAGACGACGATGGGCTGGCACATGGGAATAGGTCAGCAGATCACGATGATGTTGACGTTGATGCTGACTTCCAAAGGAGTGGCCGGCGTTCCGCGCGCATCGCTCGTGATTTTACTGGCGACATTGAATTCGTTTGTGCCGGCGGGGCTCGGTCCAATCGGGGTAGCTGTAATTTTCGGCGTCGATGAATTGATGGATATGGGGCGCACTTGCGTAAACGTGGTCGGGAATTGTCTGGCGACGGTTGTGGTCGCGCGGTGGGAAAAAGAATTCGACGAAAATCGCGCGCGAGTTTTCGGAACAGCGCGAGAAGCAGACTTAGATTTGAAATCCAGCGACGTCGCTTTCGCCGATGCCGTCCGCCAAGGCGATTAGGGTCCGAGCCGGACTGACCCAAACTACATCTTCAACGCGGCGCGCAGATGCGGAATGAGTCGTTTGCTAAACTCGACCGAATCACCGGCGGACAAATGAGACCATTCCGGACAATTGAAACCGGAGAGCTCCGGAAAATCCGAATAGTAAATGCCGGGCGCGCCGGTCATTTTTAGGAGCGGGTCCCAGGTCTGGGCGCGCGGGGTGTCGCGATCTTCCAATTCTTTCAACCCACCGCTATGCGGGAATCGAACGAAAACAATTTTGCCGCCGCGAGCACGGATTTTCTCGATGGCCGAGGCCGTATCGCGAAAGCGACCTCCAATTGCCTCCCCAATTTTCGCCATGAATTGTTCTTTCGGAATGAAGGTCGGCGGCGGTGGCGGCGTGAAAAGCGGGATCCAGATTTGCTGGATCCTTTTGGCCAACTCGCTCCCCGGACGCGCGCATTCCTCCCACATTCTGGCACGCCGTTCGCGATCGACCGTTTCAAAATACGGCGGCAACTGCGGTGGCACGAGAGCTCCGGGCCGATTTGGAATCGGCAATTTACCCAAGACTGCGCCCAGGCTCAGATCGTCCTGTTTCAAAAACGCGATGTGTTCTTCTAATGGAAAAGCGAGATACTGACTGGCGCGTTGGGCCGGCGTTTGATTATGGAAGCGTCGAACCGCTTTTTCGTCGCGCTCCATCGGCGGCGTTCCGGGCGGCGCGAAAAACAAACGGGGAACGACACTGCAGATAATCGTTCCGTGGAAACTTTCGTCCTTAGCCAAATCAGCCAGCACTGGATAACCGCACGCACCAGGCATCGCCAGTTGGACTGGGCGCTTGCCCAAACCTTTTTGAAATTCGTCTAGATCGACATCGAACCAAGCTCGTGAATCTCCGATGATCACGATCGACTCCGGTGTGACGCTGCGCCGCCTCAGTGTCCAGAGATCCTCGTTATCATTAAGAGTCGGACCGTAACCGATCGATCGGCAATGCAATTCCCAGCCAATAGTTGCGGCCACGACAGCGAGAACAACAATGACGGTAACGCCACGCCATGGAATCGGCGGAATCGGCCGCTCGAATTCCAGCGGCGGGCCGCCGTGGACTTGTTCTTCCCGAGTTGGTTTTCGGAAAAACATTCGCGGCAGTCGGAGCCGTTCTTTAAAATTGGAAATAAATGAAGGCATTGGAATTTCCTTGCGTGAAAATAATTGCGAACGCCATCAGCGCCCACGCCGCGGTCACGATCGCGCGCGGCAGGCGCGTCACCGCAGCTTCGATATTCGTGTCGCGGAGCGACCAGTGGGCGGCGATCAAAGCAATTGTGACGAGCGCGACTTGAAGTATCTCGCGAGTGGAGAGGATCGCATCGCCATGCAGGTGCTGGCCGAACATGCCGCCGAGCATCCTGCTCGCCCCCTCGAAATCAGCGGCGCGAAAGAAAACCCAGGCAATGCAAACCGCGCCGTAAGTAGCGGCGCCAGTGAGAATGCGGGTGCCCAAGTTATTTGCCCATGGTTTGTCTTCGAACAGAACGCGACAGATACGCTCGATCACTAAATAAGAGCCGTGCAAAAGACCCCAGACGACAAAAGTCCAGGCCGCACCGTGCCAGAGACCACCGAGAAACATGACAATGACGAGATTAAGCGCAGCACGAAACGGCCGGACCTGATTGCCGCCGAGCGGGATGTAAAGGTAATCGCGCAGGAACGTTGAAAGCGAAATGTGCCAGCGCCGCCAAAAATCCGAGAACCCGATCGCGGCGTAGGGAAAACGAAAATTGTCCTTGAGATGGAAGCCGAGAGTTAAGGCCGCACCAATGGCGCAGGTCGAGTAACCGGCGAAATCGAAAAATATTTGTCCAGCAAACGCGATCACGCCCGCCCATGAATCGAGTGCCACTAACGGCCCCGCATAACCAAAGACGCGATCAGCCGATCCGGAAAGCAAAGTATCGGCCAGCACGATTTTCTCGAACAACCCGAGAGTCATCAACGCCACGCCCCAGAGAAATTGACCCGTGCGCAGTGGCTGCGGCCTAACTAGTTGCGGAAGAAAATCTCCCGCCCGGACGATTGGACCGGCGACGAGCTGCGGGAAAAATGAAACCGCCAGAACGAAGTCGCGCAGGGAACGCGTTGGCTGCAAGACGCCGCGATAAATATCGAGGGTGTAGGAAAGCGAATGGAACGTGTAAAACGAAATACCGACCGGGAGCAGAATGTCGAGATGCGGCGGTTGATAGATGATGCCGATGCGTGCCATGAGCCATTGGAAATTCTCGAGGAGGAAGTTCCCGTATTTGAAGAAGCCGAGCATGCTC
>JBEEHZ010000100.1:0-2541 GCA_041167705.1 Verrucomicrobiota bacterium
GCCATTATGCTGGACGTTGCTCGGAGCTTCAGCCACGATTTTGATTCTTCAGATTTGGAATTATCTTTCCTAAAACCATGGAAAACTCAGCGACAATCAATCTGGACGAATCGAACTTTGACCGCGAAATCAACAGCGATAAACCGGTGTTGGTGGACTTCTGGGCCGAGTGGTGTGGGCCGTGCAAGTTGATCGCGCCGCTCCTCGACGAAATCGCCCGCGAAAAAGCCGATGCCGTGAAAGTCGCGAAAGTGAACGTGGATCAAAACCAAAGCCTGTCGTTTAAGTACAACATTCGCGCCATCCCCTCGCTGCTATTCTTCAAGAATGGCCAACTCCGCGATCAAGTAACGGGAATGACGAGCAAAAAGGATTTGCTCAGCCGCATCGAAGCACTGGCGTAGCCGCCCAAAGATTGAGCGATTCCGGCAATTTGCCGGAACGAGATGTGCTGCCTTTTGATCGGGTGGATATGATCTCAGAACCTTTGCTTCATAAAATGAAGATCCTGGTCGTCGATGACGACCGGATGACGGTCACGCTATTAGAGCAACTCTTGCAAAGAAACGGGTATTGTTGCGTCCTGGGGATTACGGATTCTCGGAACGCGCTCGACACATGCACCAACTTTGATCCCGACCTGATTTTGCTCGATCTTATGATGCCCGAGATGGACGGATTCGCCGTTCTCGAAGCCCTTCGTTCGGACGCTCCTGAAACTTTTTTGCCAATAGTTGTGCTGACTGCCGATATCACTGAAGAAGCTAAAGCTCGCGCGCTGGAAGCAGGTGCGACGGACTTTTTGGTCAAGCCAGTTAGCCAGACGGAAGCGCTCCTGCGCATCCGTAATCTCCTCGAAACTCGACGGCTCCATCTCGTGCTTGAGAATCAGCGCGCTGCTTTGGAGGACGCCGTGCGAGAGCGCACCGCCGAGTTGCGGAGCACAATTGCCGAACTACAGGCAGTCCACCAACACGTCCAAACCTCATCCGCGTTTAGCGGTGCTTAACTTAGCCCGCGTATAGATTTGCGGAATACTTGAGTCGTTTCGGCATGTCCAACGTCCGAAATCGTCGTGAGCAACCTATCGATCTAAGACTTTTGGCGTTCCTAACGAATCTCCGCAATCAAAAATGCTCCTCCGGTCGAGCGAATCAGAACCACGGCAGGGTGTCGTGGCAAGCTCACTGAAGTTACCTCGCAATAGGGCCGTTGGCTTCATCTCCCTGTATTCTCCGTTTTCGATTGATAAAGTTCGGCGCTCCCGGGCCCGCCTACCTGGGCGCTAATGCTTGCGGAGGAATATTTGGGTTTGTAATGATGCGGCGACTCTGTCCCGACCTTGGAGAATTTTTGCGGGGTTTGGTTTTCACAGGTGAACTCGGAGTGTTGCTCGGGGCCACACTTGTCGGCGTTGGAGCTGGCGACGCGGCCGGCACACTTGCCGGCTGGGGCGGAAGATCCGTGCCCGACTGCGACTCGACCAGCGCGATATCGGAACTATTGATGAAGCCGTTGACGGTCACATCTTCGCGGAAATTACTCGACGTGACCGGATTTCCCGATTCGGCGTGCGTCTGAGAAATATCACTTGAGTTAACGTGTCCGTTTCCGGTGGTGTCACCGAGCAGGACACCCAATGGCACAGCAAGATCGCCAGTGGTCGTACTATCGCTCACGCCGGACAATGTCACCGTGATTCTTTGGGCATTAGTTACACCGGTGAGGTTGACGGTCACAGTAGTCGTCCCGCTGCCGCTGCTGCTGCTCACTGATCCCGTGCCGGCCGTGACCGCGGCGTTGGTGAACGTAACCGCATTGGGAAAAGTGAAGACAACCTGGTGATCATTGGTCGCTCCGCCGCTGCGGCATTCGATTCCAGCATCACCGGTGAGTGGCAGGTCGATGTCGAAGGGCGCGCCGTTATGCAGCTTTCGAGACACAACTTGCGTAGGCGTGGGGGGCAGCGTGATGAATACATTCCGCACCGATTCCGTGATGCTCGCCGAGCCGTCCCGCTGGCCGCTGCCATAATAACCGCGGGCGCGAATGTAGAAGTTCTGTCCGGCTGGCAAGTTCAAACCTGTCAGAGTCCAGTTGCTGCCGGACGCCGTGCCGTTGCCCAGGAGAGTGTAGTTCACATTGTCGGTCGAAGACTCAAAGGTAACGCGCGCGAATTGCGGGCTGGAGCCGCCCCGCGTCCAGGTAACGGTGGTTTGCGTGACGGCCAGATTTTGCAGCGCGGCAGTGTCGTTACTCAAACGAGCGAAAAAATTCCGCGTCTGCCCGCCGATGCTCGTGAAAGTGCCGCCGGCTAAAACCTTGCCGTCGGCCTTCAACGCGATTGAAGTAACATTACTGTTCGCGTTCGGGTCGAACGAATCTGCCAGTCCGGCCGTAGCATCGAGCCGGGCGATAAAATTGCGCGTCTGTCCGCCGATGCTGGTGAAAAAGCCGCTCGCTAAAATTTTGCCGTCCGACTGCACCGCGATTGCCTGGATAAAATTGTTCGCGTTCGGGTCGAACGAATCTGCCAGTCCG
>JBEEHZ010000101.1:0-9196 GCA_041167705.1 Verrucomicrobiota bacterium
ACACACTTGTCGGAGACGGTGCCGTCGGCGTGCTGGCGATGAAGATGGCAAGTGATCTACTCAACAATGGACCACTGGACTATTGTCTCGTGGTGGGAGCGGAAGAAGCGGACTGGTTGCTCTGCGATGCCTATCACAAATGGCGACTTCTCAAACGCGAGCCGCCGATTGAACCGTTCCACGATCGACCTCGCGGCATGATTTTGAGCGAGGGTGCGGGCGCGGTATTACTCGCGCGTCAGGGTGCGGTGCAAATCGACGCGATCAATGCCGGCGGGAATTTTTCCCGGCGTCGCGAAGCAAAGGAAATCGTGCGCCACATCCTGCACGATCTGGCGGACGAGCATGTCTGCATCGTCGCGAGCGCCAATGGCACTTTTGTCGATCTTGCTGAACGAGACGCGATAGAACGAGAATTACCCAGCGCGTTAGTTTATAGCGCCAAGCCGGCCCTTGGCGAAAGCGTCGGTGCAAGCGCGCTCTGGCAGATAATCGCTGGCGCCCAAGCGTTACGAACCAAACGCCTCCCGCAAATGCCGCATTCGCCTCGAAATATTGGGCTCAAATTTCCGACCGCGGGCGAGATATCTTGCATGAAAGCGATCATTTTAAGCTGCGGTCTGAATCAACAGGTGGCCGGACTGCGGTTGTCGATCTAACTAGGCCGCGTCCGACCTGCTTTTACCTTTGCAACCGAGTCCGCCTACGGTACGTTCGGCGTCCGCCATGCGAATGCTGGTCAGGGGGATTTTTTTTATGGTTTTGGCGGCCGGCGGGGCGGGCGCAGCAAACAATACCTCCGACCACGAACCGGTCGAGATCACTTCCAGTGGAGAGACCACTTACGAGAACGGTATAGCGACGGCGCGCGATAATGTCGCAATTCACGTTGGTGACGCGGATATTTACGGAGACTTTGCTCAGTACAACTCACGCACGCATGAAGTCTCAGTAGAAGGCCACGTCCGCATTTACCGTGACGTGAATATCTACGTCGCCGAGCGTGGCGTTTACAACCTCGAGACGAAACAGATCCGCACGAGCAATGTGCGCACAGACTATCATCCTTATTTCATCAGCGGCCAAAACCTGACCGAAACTTCGGCGAACGTGTATCGCGTGGAAGATTCCACCTTCACCACGGACGACTCTCCCCGTCCGGATTTTCACCTCCGCGCGAGGACCGTCCGTGTTTATGAAAACGACCATGTCGTCTTTCAAAACGTTACTATGTACATCGGGAAGATCCCGGTGTTCTGGTGGCCGTACATGTACCAATCGCTCACGGATGCGTTCAGCTTTTCGATTTCGCCGGCCGACCTAAGTTCCTGGGGCCCGTCGCTCCTCACTCAAGTCGTCTTCCCAATCACGGATGACATCAAAGGCCGGGTCAGGCTCGACTATCGCGGACGGCGCGGCGTCGCGATTGGTTTTGAATCGGACGTGGACTACGGCAAAGACAAGTCAAGCAATCTCAAATTGAAGACTTATTACATCGACGACCAAAACCCGGGCATAAATCCCACCGCTATCAAGCGTGGCGACGTTCCGACCGATCGATATCGTTTGGGCTTGGAAGATCGCACCCAGTTTACGTCCAACATCTACGGTATCGTCGATGTTACGAAGTTGAGCGATCCATTTGTGATGCAGGACTTCTATCAGAGCGAGTTCCGGATCAATCCTGTCCCGGACAACGTGATTGCCCTAACCAAGACCGACCCATTCTACACGATCACGGCCATCACTCGTTTCCAGGCAAATGATTTCTTCGAACAAACCGAGCGTTTACCGGAAGTCGTGCTGGACATCAAACGCCATGCGTTATTTGGTGGCCCAATTTTTTACGAGGGCGAGACAGGTTTCGCCGATCTACACAGAAGTTTCCCAGTGGGTTCTGGTTTTGAAGATTACGGCACTACCCGGCTCGATACGTTTCATCAGCTGCTCTATCCGAATACTTATTTCGGCTGGCTTTCCATTGTGCCGCGCGCGGGCTTTCGAGCGACCTACTACGACAAAACTCGCGACCTCGGGAACACCCTGTTCCCCAACATCGATGACCCACTGATTCCCAACTTTATCCCTCAGGACCCCACTCCGACAAATCCAGTCGTGAATGCTGGCAGCGGCGTTCGGACTGTAGTCGACGCGGGAGTCGAGGCCTCTTTTAAGCTATCTCGCTCGTGGGATGACGTGGCAAACCGGACTCTGGGATTGGATGGATTGCTTCATGTAATCCAGCCGTACACCAACTTCTCATACGTCCATGAAAATGGGATCAATCCGGCGTCGGTGTTGGAGTTCGATCGATTTGAACCATCGACGCAGTTGCGCCCGATCGATTTTCCCCAGTTTACCACCATCGATTCGATCGCCAGCTGGACTATCTGGCGCAATGGAATCCGGAACCGCTTGGAAACCCGGCGCGACGATGTGACCGTGACTTGGCTGGAGCTGGACACATTTTTTGATGTGAACTTCGACAACCCCTACGACCGCAGGAGCTACTCAAACTTCTTCAACAAATTACGCTTTACCCCGCTGCCATGGGCGTCGCTCTCAATTGATTCGCAGATCCCGGCATTCAGTTCAGGTTTTACTGAAATCAACACAACGATTTCGGTGCAACCAATGGCAAATCTGCAGCTCAACGCGGGGCATCGCTACCTCAACGACAACCCGTTCTTCCCACACAGCAGCCTTATTGTGGTCGGCGGATACTACCGAATCAGTGACAACTGGGGTTTTGGATTTCAAGAGCAATACGAAGGCACAGTCGGTATCTTCCAGGAACAGCGCTTCGCTATCTACCGTGATTTGACGAACTGGGTGGCTTCTCTTGGCGCCGTCGTGCGGGACAATACCGGCAATAAGAAAGAGTACGGCGTTCTCCTCACCTTCACACTTAAAGCTTTTCCAAAATTCGGGTTCGATCTCAACTTCGATCCAGGAAGTTCTGGTCAATGATCAAGAGTTGCCGAAACAGCTTGCATTCTTCGTGCTCTAACCGGTGGTTATCTCGCCGCGACTAGGTCGCTGCGTCGTTTATCTCCAAAATGGATATTTCAATTATCGGTTCGGGTTACGTAGGACTTGTCACCGGCGCGTGTTTTGCGGACGTCGGTCACAATGTCATCTGTGTAGACAACGATGAGAGCAAAATAAAAACCCTTCAGGCCGGACGCATTCCAATCTACGAGCCCGGCTTGGAGGAAATCGTTCATCGTAACGTTTCCGCTCATCGATTGCACTTCAGCAGCAGCATTCGCGAAGGCGTAGACAAGTCACAAATCATCTTCATCGCGGTCCCAACGCCGCCGCAGCCAAATGGAGATGTCGATCTTAGTTTTATCGAAAAAGTTTCCCGCGAGATCGCGGACGTCCTCACCGATTATCGGGTCATCGTCGATAAGAGCACTGTGCCGGTGAAAACCGGCGAACGCGTCGCGGAAACAATCAAGCGCTACAACCGGCACGGCGCGAAGTTTGACGTCGTCAGTAATCCCGAGTTTCTGCGCGAGGGCTGCGCCATTCACGACTTAATGCACCCGGACCGCATAGTCATTGGCGCCCAAAGTCAGCACGCCGTTGATCTGATGAAAAAGGTTTACGAACCTTTCATGGCTCCGGTGCTGGTCACAGGGATAAATAGCGCCGAGCTGATTAAGCACGCCGCCAATTCTTTCCTCGCCCTAAAGATTTCCTACATCAACGCCATATCCGCGATCTGCGACGCCAGCGGAGCAGACGTCGAGAAAGTCGCGGATGGAATCGGAATGGACCGGCGCATCGGCCGCCAATTTCTGAATGCCGGCATCGGCTATGGCGGCTCTTGTTTTCCAAAAGATGTGGCTGCGTTCATTCAAATCAGCGAGCAACTCGGTGTTCCATTTACTCTCTTGAAAGAAGTGCAGCGAATTAACGCGGGGCAAAAGGAGCGCTTTCTCAAGCTTATTCGCGATACCCTTTGGGTCTTGCGAGAAAAGAAGATCGCGGTCTGGGGGTTGACCTTCAAGCCGGACACCGACGACGTTCGCTCATCGGTCGCGATCGAATTGGTGGACGCGATGCTGCGCGAAGGCGCACACGTAAGTGTTTACGATCCGAAAGGAACGGAAAAAGCTCGCGAGCTCAAGACGGTCGCCGACGCGAAATTCGCGGCGTCGGCATTAGAAGCGGTCGACGGCGCCGAGGCGCTCGTGATTGCGACTGAATGGAGTGAGTTTGCCAACGTCGATCTAGCCGCGGTCAAGCAGCGGATGACAACGCCGATCATATTCGACGGGAGAAACCTGTTGAACCCGGAGACCATGGGCGAGCTCGGCTTCCATTATCATTCCATCGGCCGCGCCAGCGTCCTTCCACGCTAAAATTCTCGTGGCGCAGACCTCAGCTCGCCGAGTCGCTCTCGCCGCGCTGAGAACCTGGCGGAGAAAAAATCAGTTCGCTGACACGGTCATTTCGAGCGTGCTCGCCGAGAGCACGCTTCAACCGGCCGATCGCGCATTCGCGGTAGAACTGTTCTACGGCGTCTTGCGAAACCTCACCCTGCTCGATTTTTGGATCAGATCGCTCCGACGCGGACACGTAGATGTCGATCTTCGTGATCTTCTGCGCCTGGGCCTTTATCAAATATTCATCGCCAAGACGCCGGAACACGCTGCCGTCTACGAAACGGTCGAGATCGCTCCGAAAAGCCAGCGCGCAATCGTCAACGCGGTCTTGCGCTCCGCCGCGCGGGGACGGCAAGAGTTCGAAGAAAGAGCGAATTCCCAGCCACTGCATGTTCGAGCTTCGCATCCTAAGTTTTTGATCGAGCGCTGGGAGGAACAATTCGGATCCGATGCGACCGAAAGTTTGTGCGCCTGGAACAATCGACCTCCGCCAATTTACGCGAGAATTAATCGGCTAAAGATTGATCGGCAAAGTTTCCTCGAGCGCTATCGCAACGCGCGAACGCTGCCCGATATTTTGAACTTCGTTGACCTCCCCTCGCCAGCGGCTGCGCTCGACCAAGGCGATTGCTATGTTCAAGACCCGAGCACATCGATCGCGTGCGAATTGTTGCAGCCAAAACCGGGCGAAAAAATTCTCGACGCCTGCGCGGCCCCCGGAGGCAAGACTGCGTACATCGCAGAATTGATGGAAAACCAGGGCTTGACCGTCGGATGTGATCGCGAACCGGCCCGCTTAAATTTGCTTGATCAAAATCTCATGCGACTCGGCGTTCGAATTGGCAAAATCGTTTGCCATGATTGGGCCAAATCCGCAGTTCCACCAGAGATTCTCTCGGCAGCACCATTCGATCGAATCTTGGTTGATGCTCCCTGCAGCAACACTGGGGTAATGCGACGCCGTGTCGATGTGCGCTGGCGCCTGAAACCAGCGGACTCTAACCGGATGCAGACACGACAAATTGAAATTGTGCGCGCGGTATTTCCGTTATTGAAGGCCGGCGGAATTCTCGTTTACAGCACGTGCAGCCTTGAACGAGAGGAAAATGAAAACGTCGTTCAGCAGCTGCTCGGACGGTTGTCGATCTTACAACTGGAGGAAGAAAGGCGTTCCATTCCCTTTCAGGACAATTTCGACGGCGCGTTCGCTGCAAGATTACGGCGAACCTAGTGATTAATCCTAGGGCAGCGGTTGCATCCCGCGCACACAATGGAATCATAGCTTTCTATGCACGACGCGCGTTTTGATGAACTCGCCAAACTTTTGGTGGAATATTCAACTAGGCTCCAGCGGAACGAGAATGTCTTGATTGAAGCTTTCGACGTTCCAGATGAGATGACAATTGCGCTCATTCGCACGGCGCGGAAAGTGGGCGCAATTCCATTTGTCCAGGTCCAGCGCGCCCGCATCGGGCGCGAGCTTGCGTTGGAAGCATCGGATCGACAACTGACCCTGGCCGCGCGGCATGAGCTGGCCCGCATGAAAAAGATGCACGCTTACATCGCGTTGCGGGGAAGCAATAACATCACGGAGCTATCAGACGTGCCGGTGGCGAAAATGCAGCTCGTAGCCAAGAAAATGCGCCCAGTTCAAGATCAACGAGTCAAGAAAACCAAATGGGTCGTGCTGAGATGGCCGACTCCTTCCATGGCGCAACTGGCCGGAATGAGCACACAAGCTTTTGAAGATTTTTACTTCGAAGTTTGCACGCTCGATTACCGCAAACTGCAGCCTGGAATGAAAGCGCTCAAATCTTTAATGGAAAAAACCGACCGAGTCGAAATTAAAGGGCCGGGAACAGATCTCCGCTTTAGCATCAAAGGAATCCCGGCGGTCATTTGCGGAGGCGACCGGAACATTCCGGACGGCGAAGTGTTCACTGCACCGGTGAAAAACTCGGTGGAGGGTCACATCACATTCAACGCGCCGACGATTTACCAGAGTATTGCCTTCGACGGGATTCGTCTCGATTTTCGGCAAGGCAAAATTGTTGAGGCGACAAGCAACCAAACCGAAAAGCTCAACAAGATCCTCGATTCCGATCCCGGAGCCCGCTACATCGGCGAGTTTTCGCTCGGATTCAATCCGCACGTTCTCGAGCCGATGCGCGATATTCTTTTCGATGAAAAAATCGCCGGGTCATTTCATTTCACTCCCGGCCAGGCCTACGAAGAAGCAGACAACAGCAATCGCAGCCAGGTCCATTGGGACATGGTCAATATCCAGCGGCCGAGTTATGGCGGCGGCGAGATTTATTTCGACCGGAGATTAATCCGGCGAGACGGCGAATTTTTGCCTAAACAGTTGCGTTCGCTAAATCGTAGCAACTTCGTTAAACGGCGCTAATCCGCGACAGACGGCGAGCGCTTCGTGGAATTGCTCGAACGGACGTCGATCCTTGTGCGCTGGATTAGGCCGCGCGCTTGGGACCCTGAGCGAGCAGATTCAGCTGCATCATCCCGATTTCGCCGCTGCCGGTCAGCTGCAAATTCGAAATTTCGAACATGGGAGCGCCCTCGACTGGCGCACCGCCAGCGGTCGGCATTTGCACCGACACCTGCTTCGAATTCGAATTGAGCACAATCGACGAAATCTCGAACGACGGTGAGAATTCAACGGTCGCGATTTGGAATGGAGCGACCACTTGGACCGCGGCTTGTCCCTGTTGCGATGGCGTCAGTTGAAGCGGTGCGGCCGCGAAATCGGATACCAGATGCAAACCCCCGACGGTAAACGACGGCGATCCGACGACGGTGGGGCGCTGCTGTTGGGAAGGCGTAAGGCGAACGCTTCCGAGCGTTCCGCCGGCAGGCTGGATGCGGGCAATCTCGAAAGTAACTTGCAGGTTCATGGCCGGCTGCGGAGCAGTCCCAGCCAGGCGCATCGTCACGATTTTTGAGGCCGGCCGTAGCTGCAACGCACCCATCTTGAACGTTGGAGTCAGTTGCATTGACGCAATCTCGAAAGCGAAAGAAAGTTGAACGGAAGTTTGCATCGCCCCTGCTTGAGGTGCGCCACCTCGCATTGCTGGAGCGGTTGGGATTTGGATCGGTTCAGGCATGTTTACTGGTGTGGTTGGTTCGTAAATTCGTGATTCAAAAACCGGTTCCGGAGCAATAGGCGGCTCGCTGGGGCGACGAAGCGCGTCAAATCCGGCCGGTTCAGGTTCAGTGACTTCAATGATGGACGGTTCCTCCACAGGCGTCAACTGAGGAATCGGTTGACCTTGACCCACAGGCTCGATCTCCGGTTCGGCAACCGCTTCCGCTTGCGCAAAGACGGGCTGAATCTCGGGTTCCGCAATCGTTGCAGCTTCGGCAAAGACCGGCTGAATTTCGGGGAGCGTAATTTCTTCCACTTGAGTGACGACTGGTTGCAAAATTTCAACTGCGGGTAACTCAGGCTCCTGGGCAATCCATTCAGATTGCGCGACCGGTTCGCCAACCGTTTCCGTCGGCATTTCGCCTTGTTCAACAACCAGTCCAACCGCTTCGAATGTTTCTACCGCTGGCTCTAATTCGAACTGATGCTCGCCGTTGCTCTCAACAACAGGTTCCACAACCGTCTCACCAAACGCGCGACTCGGCTTCCCGACTGGGACTACCGCGCGGCGGAGCGACGGTTCGGATGCTTTCAATTTGAGCGAGACCTGTCGCGGACCGCCGCTCAATCGTGGCATAACCTTCATTTCTTTGGGAGCCGCAGCTGCATATTCCATTCCTTCCAACCGCGGGCCGGTCGCTGGTGCGGCACGGCGGAAACTTGGTAAATGAATCCCACGGCGACGAACTTCGAACATGACGACCCAGCCAATGACCCCAATGCCGGCCAAAACTAAAATGGCGGCGAACAAATTGCCGACTTCAAATTTTCCGCGAGAAACTTCGCCGACATGCGCGGGCGCAAGCGCGGTGGCCGGAGTGGCCGATGCCGCGGCAATCACTGGCGCTTTCGCGGGCGCAACCGGAGGAGGCGCCTTGGCAGGCTGCGATTGTGCGACTGCCGGTTGTTCGCGCGTTGCGGGAACCGCCGCGGACGATGCTGGCGCACCAGCGGCCGCGACTGGCGTTTCTACGACAGGTGAGAAATTGGGCGCGGGCGACGTCGGAATCTCTTCAGGTCTGGCTGGACTGCCAGCTGCGAGTGATCCAGGCGCAGCACCAGACGATTCTGTGATGGCGGTGCTGGCTGCTGCCTCTTCCGGTTTTGGAGCGGTCGCCTCCATTCCCGCAATCGCGGGGGCGGCCGTCTTGGTCTTGGCTTCGGTTGCCTTACCCTTCGCAGCCGCGGCTCCAGGAATTGGGCTCGGTTCTATTGCCGGACTCGATTCGGTTTGTGCTTCAGCTAAAGCAGTGGCTGCTTCCGCGGCCGGCGCCGGCGACGTTGCGAGCGCCGGGCTTTGCATCCAGCCAAGATCGTAAAAAGAATCCGCGAAAACAAGATTCAGCGCGGGCGAATAAATTTTCTTCGCGGAAGTGATCCAGTCGGTCGCCTTGGTTGGATTGTTATGCTTAAACTCCCATGCGGCCTGCGCGTAATAAAGAGCCGGCGTGTCGCCGGTAAACTGAAACTGCTCCATCAACTTCTGGGCGCGACTGTCTTTGCCTTCAAGCAACCATGTCATGTAGACGTTGAATTTGATGAGCTGCGCCGCCTCGCTCTTGTCTCCGCCGGTTGCCTTGCTCAAGAGCGCTTCGAATCGATCGCGCGCCGTGGCGTAATCCTTTTTCTTCAACGG
>JBEEHZ010000102.1:0-9193 GCA_041167705.1 Verrucomicrobiota bacterium
CGAGCACTGAAATCCCGCCGAGCACGAACGGATACACGATCACGGCGGGATTTCCGACGAGCGTGAGCGCGCCCACCAAAATGGCGCCGATCAAACTGACCGCGTAAGTTTCAAAAACGTCGGCAGCCATGCCGGCGCAATCCCCGACGTTATCGCCCACATTGTCTGCGATCGTTGCCGGATTTCGCGGGTCGTCCTCTTCGAAACCTTGCTCAATCTTACCGACCAGGTCTGCGCCGACATCCGCTGCTTTGGTGTAAATGCCACCGCCGAGTCGCGCGAAGACACTGAT
Organism: Verrucomicrobiota bacterium; assembly: GCA_041167705.1. Taxonomy (GTDB): domain Bacteria; phylum Verrucomicrobiota; class Verrucomicrobiia; order Chthoniobacterales; family UBA10450; genus AV40. Next base: position 293 of record JBEEHZ010000102.1, read on the forward strand.
CAAACTCGCGCCGAGGGCGAGACCAACCAAGCTTCGTATCGCCATGTCGTGACCGACCATCTTGTCGGCCACGGTGTAAAAGATCGACACCGCGAGAAGCGCGAGACCAACCACCAACAGACCGGTAACCGCGCCGCCATTGAAGGCCATGCGCAGCGCCTTTGTCTGACCGACGCTGGCCGCCTGGGTTGTGCGGCCAGTCGCGATGACAGCGATGCGCATGCCGATGAAGCCGGCTGAAAGCGAACAGAACGCGCCGACGACAAAACCGAACGCGGTTGGACGATCTTTAAAGATGAAGAGCAGAACGAAAATGATGGCGGCGATTATGCTGATCGTGACGACCTGCCGATTCAGATATGCCTTCGCGCCCTCCAGCACTGCTCCGGAAATCTCTCGCATTCGCTCGTTACCGGCTGGTGCACGCGCCACTATCGCAATAAGAACGAACGCGAAAATCAGCCCGATGGCGGCGCACAACATCGACAAGTGCACTCCGGAATCGAGCAGGTTAAGAGCAAGAAAGGCCATGGCTTTAACGCGATTAAAGCGCACGACTGTATAAAGATTTCCGATGCTGGCAAAGCCTATTTGCCCCGGCGAGAAAATGTCAGCCCGGAGACCGCATTTTTGCGAAAAGGTTGGGGCCGTGACAGTTGAACTCTCGCATTTTCCCTCGACCTGCCGCAGGCAAATGTCGATAATCGTCTGCCGCGAAGGAGGCGAGTGCCGACGCTACCAACACCGCAGGTGCCGCAACCCGATCTGCAGCTCGAGATCGCGCATCTGCTTTTAATCGACATCGTCGGTTACTCGAAATTGCTCGTAAACGAGCAGATTGAGTCGGTGCAAGAACTTGGTCGGATCGTGCGAAGTACTGAGTGCTTCCGAAATGCTGAAGAGAAGGGCAAGTTGATCCGGGTGCCAACCGGCGATGGAATGGCTCTCCTTTTCTTTCGCAGCCCGGAAGAACCGGTCCGTTGCGCGTTGGAGATAAGTCACAAGCTAAGAGAAAATTCGACGGTTCGTTTGCGGATGGGAATTCACAGTGGGCCGGTCAATCAAGTGAGGGACGTCAACGACACAATCAATGTCGCCGGTACGGGAATTAATGTGGCCCAGCGGGTAATGGATTGTGGAGACGCCGGGCACATCCTTTTGTCCAAACATGTAGCCGACGACTTAATGCAATATCGGCAATGGCAGCCTTACTTGCATGATCTGGGTGAGTGCGAAGTAAAGCACGGCTTGCGGCTTAATATTGTAAACCTTTACAAAGAAGGCGTTGGAAATCCGAATCTGCCCGAAAAGCTCAAGCGACGAAAAAGATGGAAGCAAAGCGCGGACGCAAACGTTAGACCCGTCCTCGTTCCGGGTTGGTCGAAATCAGCGCTCACGACGGCTTTCATTTTGTCCGCAATTGTGGTGGCCGGCACTTTGTTGATCTACTTCGGCTATGGAAGGCTGACTCGGCCGGGTAGCGCCGCGATTATTGTCCCGGAAAAGAGTATCGCAGTGCTTCCTTTCGAAAATCGAAGCGAGGAAAAAGCGAACGCCTACTTTGCTGACGGCATTCAAGATGAAATTTTGACGCGGTTGTCGAAAATTTCCGATCTGAAAGTCATCTCGCGAACGTCGACCCAGCATTATAAGACCGCTCCAGAGAACCTACGAGAAATAGCAAGACAACTCGGCGTCGCGCACATCTTGGAAGGAAGCGTGCAAAAGAGCGGCGATGCCGTGCGCGTTAACGTTCAGCTGATCAACGCCAGTACTGACACGCACGTTTGGGCTGACACCTTCGACCGAAAATTAACCGATATCCTTTCCGTCGAGAGCGAAGTGGCCAAAGCGATTGCCGATCAGTTGCGGGCGAAACTAACCGGCCGCGAAGAGGAGGCACTCGCCGCCAAGCCGACGCAAAATTCTGACGCTTACGATGCCTATCTGCGAGGCCTTGCCTACACGTTGAAGGCCGAAAGCACCCACGCCAATTCAATCGGCGCCCAACAGTATCTCAGGCAAGCGGTGCAGGCAGATCCGACATTTGCCGCCGGCTGGGCGTTGCTCTCCTATAATGATTCACTTGGTTTTGTCACTGCGGCGTTGGAGCCAACTGCCGCACTACGAGACGAAGCACGAAAGGCGGCCGAAACCGCGCTCAAACTTCAACCGAACCTTGGCGAAGCCCTCCTCGCAAAAGGCTATTATCACTACGCATGCCTGAAGGACTACGACACCGCAGTCCATTATTTTGAGGGAGCTCGTCGGGCCTTGCCAAACAGTAGCCGCGTCCCTGAAGCGCTGGCCTACGTTGCACGGCGCCGCGGCCAGTGGGACCGGAGCGATTCGTACTTCACCGAGGCCGAGCGACTTGATCCAAGGAATGTTTCCATCATTACGTCGCATGCACATTCTTACATTGCCCTGCGGCGTTTTAGCGAGGCGCTCCGAAAGTTGGATCAAGTTCTCGATATTATTCCCGATGATGTCGATACGCTCACCCTAAAGGCGGCTGTGGCTCAAGCTCAATGCGACCTTCCACGCGCCGCAGCCCTTTTGGCACGGCTGCAGGGGACGCCAGATCACTCTACTCTTTTGGAAACGCAGGCTTATCAGGCAATTTTGGAGCGTCATCCTGCCCCAATTATGGCTCGCTTAAGCGAAATACTGTCGACGCCTGATCCATCATTGCAGTTCCTGAATGGCAATTTGCGTTTCTGGCTCTCCTGGGCACAAGAAGTTGCCGGATACCCGGAAGCTGCACAAGACAATTGGCGAAAGACACGCACTGAGCTCGAGCTTCTGCGCAAAGAACAACCGGATAATGTCGGCCTCATCGAGGATCTGGCTCTGACGTATATGGCGCTCGGAAATAAAGAGGCTGCAGTCACTTTGGCAGAAAAGGCTGCTGTCGCCGTTCCGATTGAAAAGGATGCCTTGATCGGTCCATTTTCGCTCGAAGTGATCGCCCGGGTGTCGGCGCGCTTCGGAGATTCCGACCGTGCAATCGCGGCTTTGCAGAAGCTGCTCTCGATTCCGTATGCCGGTCGACTCGCCGAAAATGTACCGCTGACCCCCGCTTTGCTCAGACTGGATCCGATGTTTGATCCGCTTCGTCATGATCCGCGCTTCGAAAAGCTTGCCAAAGCGCCTAACAACTGATGGTAGCGATGTGATTCAAGATTCTCTGACTACCGGGCGTTCTTCCGTATTTCGCCTTGACAATGACCTAGTTAGCTTAGTAGGCAGCGATTGAAACGGAGGCAACTATGAAAACCCCACGACGAAAAAGTCCGAAATCCCGCACGAAGCGCCAACAGGTTATCGTATTTAAGGATGGCGCGGGAAACTTGTACGAAATCCCTCGAGCAATGTTGGACCGCAGAAAAGTAAATAAGAACCGAAAAAAGAAAGTCAAAGCCGCGCTTGAAGACGAGGATTGCTTCACCACGTGGATCAAAAGAGCCACAATTCCCGGAAGCGTTGCGTCCGCTCCTTTTGTAGGCGGTCGGGCGCTTCACTATGCCGGATTTTATCTCCGCGCAAAAAAGTGAGGTAATAACGTTTTCGGATCTTTGAAATGGAAAATGACGTCTTAGAGGAGGGCGTCTTTTTCGCTCTGCAGGAGCCTCGGTTTGTTGCAAATCCTTATCCGTTGTTTCGCGCGCTTCGGTTAGAGGCTCCCTTGTATTGGGATTTTGTCCTCGGAGGCTGGTTTCTTACACGGTATGCCGACGTTAGGGCGGCGCTGGCCGATCCGCGGCTAACCACGACAAGCTCTCCTTTTGATATAACTCAACTGCCGCCCAAGCTTCAGCGCGATCTCGCGCCGTTCGGACGGGTCATGGACAAAGTGGTCCTTTACACCGATGCCGTTGAGCACGCGCGACTGCGGTTGCCCCTGAATAGAGCGTTCAATCCAGCCGCGTTCGAGGAACTACGCCCTAAGATGGAGTCGACTGCTGATGAGCTGTTAGCCAAAGCAGGGAAGCACAAGTCGATGGACGTCGTCACGGATTACGCCCGACCTATCGCCGACTGCATGATGAGCGAGCTTTTGGTATTACCAGAGCCCGATCGCGCCGGCTTTATCAGAGATTGCGATCGGATTAAGGAATTCACAATGGCCCGTCGAGTCGGGAAAGAAACCGTCGCAAGGGCGCGGGTAGCAGCCACAAGCTTTCAATCCATTCGCGGCTATGTCCGCGCACTTATGTCCCGGAAACCTCAAAGTTCCAATAGCGACATGATCGGGCGAAGCCTTGCCACAGAGGCAAATGAGTCACCTCTCAGCGAAGACGACATTCTTGCGAATTGCGTACTGTTTCTACACACGGGAGCGCTCAACATGTCTGCCTCGATCACCAACGCGGTGTCATCCTTGTTGCAACATCCGAAAGAGTTTGACCGTCTTCGCGACGGTTCCGTGACAATTACAGCCGCTATCGAAGAGCTGCTGCGCTACGAGACGCCCATTCAGGTGTCGCTCCGCGGTGTCCCCGATGAAATTGACTTTGCTGGTCAAACGATCGGACCAAAACAGTTGCTTGTACTATTGCTGGGCGCCGCGAACCGCGATCCCGAGGTATTCCCGGATCCGGATCGACTCGACTTGGGCCGACGTCCGAATCACCATCTTTCCTTCGGTGCGGGACCGCACGGTTGCGTCGGAAACTGGATGGCTCGTTTTGGTTTAACGATTGCTCTTCGCGCAATCCTCGACCGCCAGACTAGCTTGCGTCTCAAATCAAAGACAATGAAGTGGGAGCTACCTGCAATATGGCGAACGCTGCGCACATTGCCGGTTTCGATAACTCGTCGGCTTCCGAGTACCCGAAGACTCCAGGTCCGCCTAACGAGTGACGCTTTGTCGGGGATCAATGGTGCTAGTCCAGCACTGGGCCGTGCATCATCGCGATGAAATCCGGCGCAACCGATAATGACGCCACCGCACACCAAAGGATATGGTCAACCGAACTTGATCGAATTCCGCCAGGCCGATCTGAGAAGTTCCACATTTTTTGGCGAAAACGACTGGTCCAGGGCTTTGTTGTGAATTTCCGGGGACAGTTCTATGCCTATGTTAACCATTGCGCCCACGCGGGAACGCCCCTCGATTGGTGGCCGAATGAATTCTTCACTGACGACCAACGGCTCCTGAAATGCGGAACTCATGGTTCGCTTTATGATCCTGCCTCCGGCACATGCGCGGGTGGCCCGTGTGCTGGCGGCAGATTGTTCCGACTAAGCGTTCGAATAGATAACGGCCGGTTGATCGTCACCGGCAGTAACGATTCGTAATCGTTCTCATCTCCATTCGACTACAGCGCGAAGAAGGTTTTCAGGCGCTTAAGGAATGTTGCGGTGTATTCCCGTTGCTTGGCAGCCTGATCAGCGCTTGAGGTCGCGAGATCTTTCAGGATGCCTTCCGTCTTCATTTTGCGTTTGGCCAGCAGCTCGCTCAGCTGTTTCAGGCAATCGGGCGACTCGCGAACGACTTCCCCCATCACGTCCTTGCTAATTTCCATGACGTAGCAATCGCCGTCAGCTCGCACGGTTGCGCTCCGCTTTTCGCCAGTCAAAAGCGACATCTCGCCGAAACAATCCCCCGACCCCAACGTTGCCACCTGGATTATCGATCCGTTTTTTGAAATGGATACCTGCGCCGCGCCGCGGACCAGAATGAACATGGAATCGCCTTCCGCACCTTCTTCGATGACGCGCTCGCCACGCCCAAAGTGATTGAGGTGCGATTGCTTCACCAGATTTTCGATTTGCGCGTCCGAGAGGCAATCGAAGAGCGGTTCGCCGCGCAAGATCGCGCGCGCTTCGTCGTGATCTTCTTCTACCGATCGGACGGCTGGCCGCTGCAAATACAGATCCTGAATGGGGTAAGGAATCTTGATCCGCTGGCGTTTCAATTCGTACCAGACATTGGTGCGGACGGCGTCGTTGATCTCATTGATTCGGGAATGGTTGCCCATGTAGTACTTGATTTCGTAGATCACGGCGTGATCCCCGAAATCGACCAGGAACACCCTGACTTTGGGCTCTGCCAGAACATTAACTGCGCTTTGGGTGGCCCGCGTGAGGGCATCTTTCACCCGGTTTGGCGGCACGTTGTAATCCACACCGACACGAATCCGCATGGCATGGACCTCAGTCGGATAGTGCAGATTAACGATGGTGCTCTTGACGATCTCGTTGTTCGGAATGTCGAGGTAAATGCCGTCGTTCGTACGCAACCGTGTCGAGCGCCAGTTGATCTCCATCACTTCGCCGTAGGTGTCGCCCACCTTTAGCCAGTCGGTCACTTTGTACGGGCGATTGATTTGCAACGACATGCCGGCAATGATGCCGCCGAGAAGATTCTGGCCGGCCACGCCGAGGATTACGACCGCGACCCCGGATGTTGCGACAACGCTCTTCAGCCCGCGCTCGGCATGATAGGCGAAGCTCAGAACAAAAAGCAGCGCGACGACAAAAATGACCAGCGCGACAACTTCGCGCAGAAAATGCGGAATCGGTGTTTGTTTGCGTCGTTCAAAGTAAATGTCCCAAACGTAACGATTAACTAACGCGACGATGAGCGCGGTGCTGAGCAATATTACCGCGGCGCTAACATGCACCCGCCACGGCGCCTCCAATCCGTAGACAGCAAGCGCGACGTAGAATGCAAGCGCGAGACAGAAAAGCTGATACAGAATTCCGAGGCGAACTTCGGCGCGCCGTTTTAGAAATCGCCCGAAGCTTAACGCAACAATGAACGTTCCAATGAACGCGACAATGGTTAACGCGGCTCGCTGCGTGTCGAACGAGAAGGCAGACATCGGCTAATTGTTACGATCATACTCAGTCGTCCGCGCCCCGACAAGCGTTGTGGCTCGTGCGTCCTCGGTAACTGTCGATCTTAAGGATGCCCGCCGCGCCGTAGCCTTGGCGAATGGAGCGAGCGGGGCGAGCAACATGGCCGGCTAAGCCGCGAGGTAGCGGTCGAGCGCAGCGGGAGCTGCCGAGATACAAGGCGGGTCGATCTTGTAAACTCCGGACTACGCGCGCTTCCGTTTTTCGATCTCGTCCAGACGACGAATGATATCGCTCAAGAGAAGCTCGTTCTTGAGATTGACCTGATAATCGAGGTTGGCGCGTAACCGGTCTTTATGCGTCTGCCGATTCTGCGACATCATGATGATTGGCGCTTGCAATGCGGCGAGCATATTGAGCGCCGTGCTAAGCAGCAAATAAGGATATTGATCGAAAGCTTTGCTCACAAACAGACAACTGTTCACCAACACCCAGCAAGTGAGAAAAGCCACGAATGAGCTGATGAATTTCCAACTGCCGCCGAACTCCGCGATCTTATCTGCTGCGCGATCAGCGAAGGTCATACGCAAGGCTTCTTCCTGATTTACGTTTCGCGAGACGCGGTGTCTTAACAATTCGTCTGTCCGCCGCAACCGCGCGGTCAGGGCCGTAAGCAATTCCAGCGTCACTCGCGGATCGCTCCGCATAAACGACAGAAAATCGTCGCGCGTAAGCTTCGCCAACCGTGCGTCCTCGGTCGCGGTCGCGTTGGCCGACCGACCCTGGCCATCGAGCATCGCCATTTCACCAAAAAAATCTCCCGCGCCCAGCTCCGCTAGCGTCACATCCGCGCCGTCGGCGTCGGTAATGCTGATCCGCACTTTGCCGACATCGATCAAATACATCGCGTCTCCGGGATCTCCGTTGCGGAAAATCGTCGCCGACCTCGGATAATCGTGAATCGTCAGGTATTCACCGAGTTCCGCAGTCGCTTTGGAATCGAGCGACGCGAAAAGCGGGACCGAACGTAGGGTTGCGGCATCCATGACTATTCGTTAGGCAGTTGTGAGCCGGCGATTATACACATGATCCCTTGCTGCATGGAAGCCAGCGTTGCGGGTGCTCTAGGTGGCGCCATTATGGTAGGGGCGGTTGACCTCAACCGCTCGGAACGCCAATCCGGCTCGGATCGGTTCGGTGAATGGAGCCGGCGGGAGCCGAGCGACATAGACGGGAAAGCCCGAGAGGGTGAGTGAGCGGCAAGCGAACGAATCAACCACCCTACCTAGTCGGCGGCGAAATAACCAGCCAGGCCCAGCCGGCGAGAAAGCACAACCCGCCCAGTGGTGTGACCGCGCCTAACCAACGGATATTTGTCAACGCCATCGTGTACAAACTTCCGCTGAAAATGAGAATACCTGCAAAAAGCAACCACCACACACCCCGATTTGCCGTTCCGTAAAACGCCAGTACGAACAGCGCGATCGCATGAATGAAATGATAAAACACGGCCTTGTTCCAAACATCGACCAAACCGTGCGCTTCAAGCGTCGACTTCAGCCAATGTGCGCCGAACGCGCCCAGCGCCACCGCCAGGAAACAAAGCGCCGCGGCGATTCGAATAAATGGAATTGGCATACAGCGACTATATCAGACCGCGCAATCTCGTGTGGCATAAGAGTTGCACCACCGACGGAGCTTTCCTGCTCATGGCCTGTCGTCTCGATAATTACACCTCAACCTGTTGCCGCGTCTTCGTTTGTGTCTTCGCCGCGATCGCGCTCAAACATGGCGCTTCCGCTTCGTTAGTTATCAATGACACATTCACCGCGGCCGACAACACGGCTCTTATCGGAGGAATGCCTGCACCGACCGATGTGCCGGGAACTGCGTACGAAGGTAACGGTAACGTCAGCACTGTTGGCGGGTTCACTGGTGGCATCCCGTACGAGGCGGACATTCAATCGAACCAGGCACGTCTGGGCGCCGATGCCGGCCTCGCTGTCGATCTTAATATCGCTACGGCAACGCAGTTCCAGCTCTCGATTGATTTCAATATCAGCGGCCAAACGGAAACGCAGGCTGACAATGCGC
>JBEEHZ010000103.1:0-3868 GCA_041167705.1 Verrucomicrobiota bacterium
CTTCGATGGCCAGTTTCTTTCAGCTTATTGACTGTGTTGGCGACTGATCGCCCAAAGCGCCGCGGGTAAACCGATTCCGATATTTAACGTTACCGGCCCGGTCGATTCGGTCACGTAACCGTCTCCCTCATATCGCTGCGACGAAACGATCGGGCTGAGATGTTTGGTCACGATTTCTGGCGGCGGCAATTTGCCAACATCGACATAATCGGAGATCGCCGGCATGAAGGCCGCGCTCATGAGCAGCATCGGACGCAGGGCCGCGTCCAGCCGCGAATAAAGCAGCGCCGTATCCACATAAACGGATGCGTCGGTCGGCGCCGGCACTGCGTGCACGGCTGATTTGTAAGCGGACGAACCGGCCAGTCCGGCAGAGAATTTGGTGCTCCGATTAATTGCTGATTCAACCGAAACCGAATCGAGTCCCGCAATCAGGACCTGGTTAGATAGCGCAATCGTCGGAGTGATCGCGAACAAAGCTGCCGGCGACTGCATGTAAAAGTAAGCAACGCCGTTCCTTTCTGTTTTTGTCCAGGGCACGTCCTCGTCGATCGCTTGGGTTAACGCATTCACGATTTTGTTTGCCCGGACCGGATCTTTCACGCGCAAGGTGGTGATGATCGACGGCCAGCGCGAATTCTGCGGCCAGTCGGCGAGCGTTCCCAGCTCCATATCGAACCCCGCTTTCCAATCGTCCACCGTCACACCGGCCCGCCCTGTAACGTCGAAGACTTTCTGCAACCAGCCTCCAAGCGGCAGACCGCCTTGATTTATCCCGGCAAGCCGGTCGGGATTGAGCAATGTCGCGACATACAAAAACGTCTCCGACGTTCCGAGCGCGAGAGACGACTGTGTCAGCTTTCGCGCCGATTGCGCCTTTGGCATTCCAACAAACAAAACGTCGCGAATTTTGCCTTTGTCGAATTTCGTCGCCGCGCAAACGCTGCGGATTTGATCGACAACCGCATTCTGATCGGCGGAAATGCCCATGGCGTTTCGCAGAGATTCTAATTTTTCAGTTAACGCTTTTGGCTGGAGATAGAACAGCAGCGCGTAACTTGCCGGCATGTGTTTCATCGCCCCACGAAACGCGTCATCAGCCTCGAGCGTTGTCTGTCGATCTTTATCGCGGCCGTCGGCGCGATCGAGGATCGCTTTCAATTCGGCTAAATCGTTCGAAGCGAAGAACCATTGACCGTCGTAAGCCGTCGCGACCTGGTTTGGCGCCGCGCCTGCGATGTCGATCTTGTGTTGCTCGTAATCGAGGCTTTCGTGGACTGCAGCATCACGCACAGTTTGCGATCGCCATTTGTCGATGATTTTCTCGGCATCGGACTGGCTACCGCGAAAACGGAAGCCGCCCATGAAATGCGGATTATTATTTTCGATCGACGTAACCGCGACGAAGAAGTCTTTTAGATCGAGGCGCTCGATATCACCCGCCGTGTCCGCGGCCGTCGCGCGCTGAGGAACTTTCGAGAGCGGTTTGTTTAGGAAATCCTGGACCGCCGGCTCCTGATAAAGCTTGTATATATCGCTACCGTGCCACTCGTCGCGCGTGTGATTGAAATCCGGGAAATGCGCGAGCCCGATTGTTCCTCGCGGCAATAACGCGGTCACGGTTGCGTGTGGCGTGCGCTCGGCGCGTCGCAGCCCGTACAAGATTCCAACCGCCGCGAGACCGGCGATCAAGACGAGCAAGACAAAGCGGCGCATGAGTTGGAGACTGTAGAGGGCGCTGTCCTTAGCGGCAAACGCTCACGCGCGGGGATGAAATTGTCGATGCACGGCCTTCAATCGCTGTTGATCGACGTGCGTGTAAACCTGCGTCGTCGAAATGTCGGCGTGCCCGAGCATTTCCTGAATGATGCGCAGATCGGCACCGTTGCTCAGCAAATGCGTCGCGAAGCTATGCCGGAGCAAATGCGGATAAATGTTCTTTTCCAGGCCGGCGAGTCGCGCTTTTTCTTTCACGATCTGCCAGATTCGCGCGGTCGTTAATTTCGTTCCGCGCTCGGACAGAAAAATTTCGCTGCCGCTGCGGCGCTTCACCAGTTTCGGTCTTTCCGTCGACAAATAACACGCTATCGCTTCACACGCTTTGCGCCCGACCGGCACGATCCGCGTTTTGTTTCCCTTACCGATGACGCGAATCGTTCCTTCCTCTGGATAAAAATTCTCCAGCCGCGAATTGGCCAGCTCGGAAATGCGCAGTCCGCTCGCGTAAAGAAGCTCGATCATCGCGCGGTCGCGCAAACCGAGCGGGGCCTTGGTATTGATGCCGTTCAGCAATTGCTCGACCTGGAGTTCGTTCAATGTCTCGGGCAAATAACGTTCGATCCGCGGAAGACTGAGCACTTCGGTCGGATCGCGCTCGATTTCGCCTTTGCCGGCGAGGAATCGGAAGAAAATCTTGAGCGCAACTACGATCAATTTGATCGACGCTGCTGAAAGCCCGGCCTTCTTCTTCTCCGCGAGATATTCGCTCATCATCGGCAGCGTGACTGCCCGCATGTTGTCGATCTTGCGCTGGCGTGCGCACCAACTCGCGAAGTCGTTCAGCGATCGCTGAGTGGAAAGCTGGTAATTATCGGAAAGTCCGCGCTCGACCGCCAGATAGCGGATGAACGACTCGATTGCGCTTTCCACGCGCGGAACATCAAACATCAAACATCAAACATCAAACATCAGCTCTTGTGTTCTCTGCTCTCCCGGCTCCGTCTCCCAACTCCCAGCTCCCAGCTCCCATCTGCTATTTCAGGCATTCCGGGCGTCTAAGCGCGGCGATTGACAATTAAAGAGCAAATGTCCGATCATCTGGTGAGGATGAGCCTGGATTTGAATGGTATTCTGAAGGATTGGCCGCACGAGAATCGCGCGATCAAAGTCCGCAAGATCCTCGGGTTGGACGGCCGGCAAAAATTGCAGCTGCGGATCGATCTCGGCGTTTTGCAAATGGAATTGGCCGGGCGCCCCGATGGGATGCGGCCGCACGGTTGCGAATCGCTTCTGACGTATCATCAACTTCGCGCCGCGCGCGCCCAAGCGCGCAGTGAGAACTACGAGCTCAGTCCGGAGCAATGCGCCGAACTTCAGCAGGAAGGCATCCAATATTACCATCGCTATCTGAGTTTGTTTCAGATCAACGATTTCCACGGCGTCGTCCGCGACACCCAGCGTAATCTTGATCTCTTCGACTTTGTCGATGCGCACACCGAGCGCGACGAGCTTTCCTGGACCCTCCAACAATTTCGTCCCTACGTGCTGATGATGAACACGCGCGCCAAGGCCTCCATTTTTCTGGGGCAGGGAAAATTTCCGGACGCGATCGCCGAGATTCGCCGCGGACGCGACGCGATCGCCGAATTCTTCCAGAAATCAAACTTTCCCGAGCTGGCCGCAAAAAGTTCCGAGATCCATTTCCTCGAGGAATGGCTCAATGAAGTGAGCGCTAAGCGCCCGCGTTCCAAACTCGAGATCATGGAGAGCGAGATGGAAACCGCGGTTGCGAAAGAACTCTACGAGCGTGCCGCCGAACTCCGCGACGCCATTCAGCAGCTGAAGAAGGTTGAGCAGTTGAGGAGCGTTCAGAACTGACAGGACTCATTCGCGGTTAAGCCGGACGCCGTCCGACATTTTTCCTTGTTACGAGCTGCGGTTCGCGGTTGAAATGGTGCTGTGAAAATCCTTTTGATTGGTGCCGTCATTTTAATTGCCGCAGCGGTTTCGTTTCCAATGGTGACGCAGGCAAAATCGAAATCGAAAAAAAACACGCCGGCCCCGGTGATCGATACCAGCGATAAGATAAGCGCCGTTCATCTTGCTGCGATCACCGTCAGCGTGCATTCGCCGCCCGCTTCCAAGGAGT
>JBEEHZ010000104.1:0-2503 GCA_041167705.1 Verrucomicrobiota bacterium
CTGCGTTCTGTTTCGCCAATGGCACCAGTTCCTTCGGGCAATGGGTGACGAACAGAGGATCGAAAGTTTTTTCTTCCACTAATTTTTCGAAAACGTGCTGCGTCACCTCGAAATCTGCCAGTTGCGGCAGGATTTCGAGTTTCAGCTAGCCGCTCGCGCGCTTGCGTCGTTGCTCGCTGGAAATATCGAACCAATCCATGCCCGCAACTTCGCGGATAAGATCGAGATAACGCGCGCGGCGCCACGGCCGCTTGAGGTTGATCGTGCGAGTCACATTTCCGCCAGCATCGCGATGTTCGATTGCCAATGAGCCGCAAACCTTTTCGGCTGCCTGACAAATCAGTTCTTCAATCAGGTTCGCCATTTGTTCGAAATCGGCATAAGCCCAATAAACTTCGAGCATGGTGAATTCCGGATTGTGCTTCCGGGAAATGCCTTCGTTCCGAAAGTTCCGGTTCAGCTCGAACACTTTGGTGAACCCGCCAACCAAAAGGCGCTTCAAATAGAGTTCCGGCGCGATCCGGAGATAGAGATCCAGTCCGAGCGCTTTGTGACGCGTGCTAAATGGCGCTGCCGCCGCGCCGCCAGCCACCGTTTGCAAAATCGGCGTCTCCACTTCCAAAAAACTGCGATCTTCCAGGAATCGGCGGATTTCTCGCACCATCGAGATCCGTTTTTGAAATGCCTCCCGCGATTGCTCGTTCGCGACAAGATCGACATAACGCTGCCGATAGCGCGCTTCGACATCCTGTAAGCCGTGCCATTTTTCCGGCGGCGGCCGGAGCGACTTGGCCAGCACTTCAAATTTGTGCGCTTTCAGCGTCGGCTCGCCGGTCTTGGTCAAAAAACAAGTTCCTTCCACGCCGATGAAATCGCCGAGATCGAGCAGATTAAAAATTTCCATCGCCTCCGCGCCGATTTCTTTCTCGTGGAAATAAGCCTGGACCCGGCCGGTCGCGTCTCGAAGATCGACAAAGTGGCTCTTGCCCATGTCGCGATGCGCGGTGATTCGGCCGGCGGCGCGGAGCGCGTCGCCTTCCTTGAATGCGTGCCGCACTTCAGCGATGGAGCCCGACGTTTCGAACGCGCGACCAAAAGGTTCCACCCCCCGAGCGCGAAGCGCCGCGAGTTTCTCGCGGCGTTGTGCAATCAATTCGTTTTCGGGCTCCATGCGTCGCGGCTATGGAACGCTCTCATTTCGCATTCCGCAATTGGAAATGCCAGTCCGGCTCGGACTTTATTGGTTTGCCAATAAAAGATCAGGGATGAGATACTGTTGGTGGATCGGGTTCTCCGAACACGATGTTACTCTAGCCCCGAAAGCGTTCGGGGATTATTTTGGCAACGCGTTTGGGACAACGCGGTCCACCCAAATGCCACTCGATTTACCCAAAACGACCTCGAAACGCGACGGGCCACTGGTCAAGCAGTTCTCCGTTTTTCTGGCGAACAAAGTCGGCGCCATGCTCGACATCGTGAAACTACTGAACGCCAATAGCTGTGACGTCGTGGCCATGAGTGTTTCGGAATCGACCGATTCAGCGATTGCTCGATTGGTCGTGAGCGATCCAGCGGGCGTGGAGAGACTATTTCGACAAAACAATATCGCTTATGGTATGTGCGAGGTCTTGGTGGTGGAAATGAGCGAAGTTGCCACCGAGCTGGCGAAACTTCTGGCCGCGCTTTTCATGGCCGAAGTGAACGTGCATTTCACTTATTCGCTTCTGATGCGTCCTCGCGGTCAGGCTGCCCTCGCTCTTCACGTCGATGACAATGAATGCGCCATCTCGGTTTTGACCGGTGAAGGTTTTCAACTCCTGAGCCAATCGGACATCTCGCGCTAGCACGCGAGTTGACAGCCGCGCAGAGTTATCTACAGAAATCAACTACCCATGGCGTCTCTTTCCTTTGTTTCCGGGTCGCGAACCGACAAGAGCTTTCAGGTCGGGCTCCTCCTGGTCATTCTTTTTGCGGTGGCGGAATTTTTCGCTGCGAGCTTTCATTACATCAGCCGGATGCGTCCGGCGTCGACAGCGGTCGCCGCTCCCCGAGCAATGCCGGCACCACTTCCATCGGTCGCGGCGCCTTCCGCGCCGCCAGTCGCGTTGGCGGTCGCCTCTCCGAATGCCGCACTGACTCCGGCAACATCGACAGTCTCGGTGGCGGACAGATTGCGGAAACAAGCCGACGCGGCCCGGGAAAGTGGAGACACGGTGAGCGCGCTCGCCCGGTTACAGGATGCGTCCCAGCGCGATCCGAAAAATGCCGAGGTCCTCGCCGAAATGGCGATGATTTACGAATCGATCCAGAATTTCGACCGCTCAGCCGACACCTGGCGCAGAGTTCAGCAGATCGGTCCCTCCGCCGGACCGCTCTACGAATTGGCGGACATGAAATTAAAAACCGGTGTGCCGACATCCACGAATGCGAACGCGAATGCCCCCGAACCAACCGCGGTCGCGCGTCTTGATGTGACGGCTCCGCGTGGCAGCGTGGAGGGAAT
>JBEEHZ010000105.1:0-2987 GCA_041167705.1 Verrucomicrobiota bacterium
GCGGCCACGGCCCTCGCATCACGCCCGGATCAATAAAATTGAGGGAAGCCGCGCGAACTTTGATCAAGACTTGATCGTCGTTCGGAACAGGCTTTTCAACGTCTTCAAACTTGAGAACGTCAGGTGAACCATACTCGCAAAAACGAATGGCTTTCATGGGATTGACCAAAGCAGTCTTGCGATCGCAATCGTTAGTCGATCTCCAGTAAGCGATGAATCCGACCAGGAACCCTAAAACTAACGCGACCAAGATCACGCGTGCGCTCCACTTAAGGATTTTTTTTATCTTCATACGCCTAACGAATCAGATAGCCTCGGCCGGCAGCGCTTTGACATTGGCGCCTCTGATCAAGAAGTAGAGAATGATTGCCATTTCGGCGAAGAATGCCGGCTGCAACCAACCAAAAGCGGCGCTGTAATTACTGGGGAAGAATTGCGCCATAATGCTGAGCGCGACCCAGGCGAAGCAGGCGATGATCAACCAAATGCCCAGGATGCGCGGTAGGAATCCGGACCGATAGACAAGCAATCCGAATGGAAAAAGCCACACGCCCCAGAAAATCTCGCTGATGAATTCTCCCTGATTGTGCAAGCGGATGAACAGCATCGCGAGCGCGTCGCGCTGCGTTTTGTCGAGCACGTCGAGAAATTCACCGCCGCGGAAAAGAATGACTGCGGCGATATTGTTCAGGGCATTGAGAAATCCCACCGCGGCAGACACCAAAACGAACGCCACCATCAATAACGCCCACGTCTTGTTCACGTTGCTGAGCAAGCGATACAAGGCGATGGCGAGGCAGATGAAAATTACGTGCCCGATCAGATCTCCGAAGATCGACAATCGAAACATCGTCTCGTGCGCCAGAATATTGTCGGCCGTGGCCGCGGCGTTGCCACGGACGATGAGTTTCCCTGGAACGTAAAGCATGCTGAACGGCGCAACGAGGACGAGCGACAGATAAACAGCGCCGGCGATGCGTGCGGCTTTCTTGAGTGGGTGCATGCGATTTCTCCTCTATTGGTTGTTAGGCCTGCAGTTTGATCACAGTGGTCCGCGATAACGGCGCAGTCGCACCGCGGCGGCGATGAATGCGGCTGCGAACGCAAGTCCAATCCAAAGGTCCGGCGTGCTCAGGTATCTCCCCGGAGTGAGGGAGTCAATCGCCACGCCGTGATGTGGCTGAAAATCGAAAGCCTCCGGGGCAAATCCCATCAAACGCTTTCCGAGCATCGCCGCGAAATGCGACGTGTTGAAGGTGATCTTCTCGAAGAAGGCGATTCCAAGCAACGGCAAGACCGCCCAAAGAAATGTCGCTCGTCGCACCCAGCCTGAAACCAGTAACGCCCAGCCGTAAATCGGTGCGTGCCAAAGCGCGATCACGATTAAGCCGTAAAGGAGGATGACGGACTGCTGAATTAAATTGAAATTCGCCAAGGTTGTTCCGGCAAGACCGCTCGGCAGAAGCGCCGCAGTGCTGATGAGCAGCATGATGAATTGCGTAACAACGGTGATTGCAAAAGTAACCAGCGGGAGAACGACGAGCGGAATCGTAGCCTTTGAAAGCACGGTGGTACGATCCGAAACCGGCAGCGATTTCCAAAAGAGAATGCTGCGTTCGCGACGTTCGCCGTGCAACGCGTCCAGACAATAAAAAACTCCGATGATAAACGCGGTGAAGATGAACATCATCGCCGCGATGTCGTATGGCAGCTCGATGGCGGCTTGCCGGTGCGCCGGATCCAGCACCAAGGCGTTTTGCCTGCGACCCGGCAGATGAAACGCGCCGACGAGGGAACCGAACAAAATGATCGCGGCGACGATCGCCGGCGCGATGTAAATCGAATGGTTCTCCCACAACTCACGCAGCACCGACCAGTAGAATGGCCTGGTCGGCGGTATAGCGATCCCCAGCGATTGGTTAGACGATTCGGGCGGGGTGTTTGATGCAGTATTCATCTAGCTGCTCCCTTCTTGGCGCGCCGCGGTCTTGGGCAAAGGAGGCAATGCCTCGCCGGCCTTATCACTCATGACCGCGACGAACAAATCGGCAATGCTGGGTGTCCGCACGTCGCCCAGTGCCGCGAGTTGGGCACGATCGACATGATCGAACAGCATGACGCTGCGACCGAACACTTGCCGCTCGTGGAGCGGCTTGAGCGACCGCGCTCCGGCGACATGGTCCGGATACACCATCACTTCCAGATAGCGCGACTCGAATTCTTCCATGCTGCATTCGAGCACGATGCGACCGCGATTAATGAACATGAGATCAGTCAGGACATCCTGGATCTCCTCCACTTGATGCGTCGTGACCACGATGGTGCGGCTGCCATCGAAGTAATCGTTCAGCAGTGAATCGTAGAATTGTTTGCGGTAGAGGATGTCGAGGCCAAGTGTCGGCTCGTCCAGCACCAGCAATTTCGCGTCGATCGCCATGACTAACGCAAGATGCAGCTGCGCGACCATGCCCTTCGACAACTGCCTGACCTTGCTCGTGCGCTTGATCGCCGTCTTCGCCAGAAAACCTTCCGCCTTCGCGCGATTGAATTTCGGATGCACACCGGCGACGTAATCGAGCAACTGCGAAATGCGGATCCAACGCGGCAACACGGCGACATCGGCAATGAAAGAGACATCGCGCATGAGCTCTTCGCGCGCGTTCCAAGGGTCGCGACCGAGCACGGACAACTGTCCGTCATAGGAAGTGAGACCGAGAATCGCATTGAGCGCCGTGGTCTTGCCGGCGCCGTTCGGACCGATGAGTCCGAGGATACGGCCCTCTTCGACACGAAGATCGACATTATCCAGCGCGACGGTTGTGCCGAAAACTTTACGGAGCCCGTGTGCTTCTATCGTTGCCATACCGACTAGCGCTCCCTCCCCTTTGCGGCCTTGGAACTCCGCTTCGCTGCGGCGGCATCGAGTTCTTTCTGGGTCAGACCAAGCCGCTGAATCGTTTCCGCAACCCTCGGCCATTCGTCGGCGA
>JBEEHZ010000106.1:0-8360 GCA_041167705.1 Verrucomicrobiota bacterium
GCCGTGACAATCGGTGCAACCGAGCACGACGTTTTGTTCGGCCTTGTGCATCGGCTCGACGCCTTGATGACATTGCAAGCAACCGAGGCTCTTTCTGTCCGCCTCAGCTTGAGTTTGATCGATCCAGTTTCGTGGCGGCAATGCTGCCCGCGCGGTTGTCGATCTTGTAATAGGAACTGAAGTCTCGGGGCCGTAGCCGGATGTTTCCTGCGCGAATGTGTTCTTTCCGAGCACGAGCACGAGCACGAGCACGAGATTCGAGATTCGTGAATCGAGATTCGCTCTTCGATTTAACGATTTAACGATATAACGATTCACGTTTTAATACGTCAGAGTCAGCGTAACGATCGCGCTGTAGAGAAACGGATCGACGTGGCCGGGCGGGGGACTTGGGTAGCCGAAGACTGGCACGGTGTTGGCGCGGTAAATATCTTTGTAGCCCCAGCGGGGAACGAGAAATCCGGCGCCGGCGCTGAGAATAATGTTGTCCGTGAGCAGCGGCCGCCATTCGAATCCCGCGCTGCAATCGAGCGCGAAATCGTTGCTCGCTTTATTCGTGAACAAGACCAGCTCAGTCGTCTCGGTCGTGACCGTGCGAATGTAGTTCACGTTGATGAACGTTTTCAGTTTCGGCAAAATATCGGCGTCGAATCCGTAGCCAAAGATGAGCGCACCCGGATTGACGAAATTCGCCTGGCCTTCCGATTTGCTCGTTCGGAAATCGATCACCAAACTATCGCGCTGTTTAAAATTAACGGCCGTGCCGGCGAGATTGAATCCTTGGTGCGAGAAAAAGCTGAACGGCCCGCCGATAAAAAATGGCCGATCGAATACGGTATCGAACCCAGTCGCGTGCGAATCGGCCGGATCGCTATCGCCACTCGCGTAGAAGACCGAGAACTTGTGGCGCATCCAATCTTTGTCGACTGACAGTTCTAGCGCAGCCATTTGCGCGTTGATGTCGACCCGCTGCCCGGCGATGCCGTTCAGGCTGTCTTCGCCGAGCACTTGATAAAAGGCGTGATCGATGTTGAGCCAGCCGATGTGTCCGTCGCCGGTCCAGCCGAGGTAATACGCCTGAAGGTAATGATCAGCCACGGTACCGATCGGTGCCGGGCGGGTGATAAATCCGTTTTTATCGTAATGCCGGCTGTTGTTGTCGAAGTCGCCGACAAATGTGAGCTCACCGGTGTAACCTTTCCAAATCAAATCCTGCCGGTAAACGTTCGCGACGTAGACCTGTTGTTTGCGCGGCTCGAATTCGTTCAGGTCGGAATAAGTATCTTTCTCGCGCATGTCGAACGCGGCGAGATTGTATTGCCAGCGGTTGTTGTCGTAATTGCCAAAAATGCGGACACCCAGATTCGTGTCGTTGAAAATAAATCCGCGGAAATCGCTCACGAACGGTTGCATGCCGACGCGAAGCGAAATGAAATCATAATTGTTTGAGAGATCGCGCAAATGGATTTCGGCGAACGCTTCCTGTAACGACCAAAATTCTTTCTCGCGCGTCGTGCCTTTTTGCGGATTTGGATTTACGACGTTGTTTTCTTCAACATCGAGGTAGTTATGATTGTAAACGCCGAGAAGGCGCAGCGCCCAATCGATCGGCTTGAACGCGGTCTCACCTTTAAACAAATCGACGCCGATCGAAAAATCGTTCGACCAAAATTCCTGGTCACTCCGCCCGAAAAATTCCGAGCTGTTCGGCTGCGCCGCGCTGACGCCGCTCGGCGTCGGCAATTTGCGCGCTTCGAATTGGAAAAAATCTTCTGCGGTGATGTTGAGGAAAATGTCCTGATCGATGATCGGCGCGTCGCCTTTGAGCTTGCTCTGCAAATAGGGATGCCAGAGATGAAGATCGGATTGGTAGGGCGTTTCGGTTGAAGGATCAGCGTAACGTTTCCAGCGACCGAACCCGATGAACCAGCGATTTGGCTCCGGCTGCGAGGAGGGTAGCAATCCTTCGCCTTCGTCAGATTGCGGATAGGTTTCGTATTCCAGTTTTTCCCGGCGCGGAACAACTTCACGCACGCCCTTGCGTGGAAGCTGGAGCGAACGCGGCAATGCTTCCTGACCGTACTCGGGAAGTTGCGGCAAAATCGGCGGGAAAAGTTCCGGCGCCTCGGGCGTTTCCGGCTGTTCTCGCTGTGACGCGCCAGGATCAGGATTAAACTCGGACGGAGAAAGCGGCTCGTTTTGCGCAAGAAGTGTCGTGTTCGCGACAACAACATCGCTTTGTAACGAAAGAATATCTTTTGAATCAACGACCGTGATCGTCCCGAACTGGGTTCGATTCTCAGAGGCGGTCTGAGATTGCGCGCGCCAAATTTCGACCGTTTGTCCGTGCAAGGCGCCGACCGCAATTACGAAGCCAAGGCACCGCGCTACATGCCAGCGCAGAGTCGCGCCGGCAAACGACGGAGTTGACCAGCGCATGGGAGGGCGAGGATGCCCGAAATTCGCTCGTATTGGCAAGCCAACTGTAGCCGGCTCCTTTCACAACTTAATTGGCACTCCAAAGCTGTCGCCGCCGGTCGCTTTTTACTGGTGCATACTTATTGCGCCTGATAGTTAACCCTTTCGGTGATTACGTCCCGGGGTTTGCTGGCTCTGCTCGTCGTGGCACTTTTTTCGGTTAACCAGCCATCGGCTCGAGCGGCCGCGCAGATGTCGAGTCCAGTGCCGGGATCGACTTTCGGTTCCTTTAGCGTGACATTCAATTGGATTGCCGGCGGCGCCACGAATTACGCGCTTTTGGTGGGGAGCTCACTACACGGGCAGGACATTTACGCTTCCGGCGTCATCAACGCTCTTTCAACCACCGTAAACAACATTCCTGCAGACGGGCGTACGATCTATGTGACACTCGCCTCAAACGTCAGCGGCTCCTGGACTTTCAACAACTACACATACACGGCTGCGACTTCTTCAGCCACTCCAACACCGACCGCGACACCCACCCCAACTCCGACTCCAACTCCTGCGCCCACTCCAGCAGGGGTCGATCCGCTTACTATGGCTGACGTCCAAACGATCATCAATCAAGCGGTGACGCGTGCGGTCAGAATCTCACCCAACAGCGTGATCGCGGTCGTCGATCGCGAAGGTTACGTGCTCGGCGTTTGGGTGGTGCGCGGCGGCGCGGCTACTCCCGGCGAAATCGCTACTGCGGTGAGCAAAGCAGGAACGGCCGCGTATCTAAGCAGCAATCAAAACGCGTTCACTTCGCGCACCGCCGGTTTCATTATCCAACAACATTTCCCGCCGGGCGTGAGTAACACAGCGCCGGGTCCGCTGGTCGGAGTTGGGCTGTCGAACTTATTCATTTCTGATGTCAATCACTTCAAGAAGATAGACATGGTGTACTGTCCGCCACCGTATCCGCCCGCGGTGATTCCGTCTCCCGGGACTTTTGGCACGCCGATCGCCTTTACGTCGTTGGATGGCTCCCCCGGTGGCGTTCCGCTCTACAAGAACGGACTCCTTCTTGGTGGAATAGGTGTGACTGGCGACGGCACCCCGCAGCCGCCTATTCCAGTCATGCTCATGCCACCAATCTTTCCGCTACCTCCGTGCATCGTCCTTCCGGTGGTCGGAATAGCGCGGAATGAAAATCCCTTCGTTTACATTAACGGCTCCGATGTGGACGAGGACGTCGCTCTCGCGGGGCAAAAAGGCTATACCCCTTCATCGAGCATCACCGCTAACAATGTTTTCATCGGCGGCATTCGTCTTCCGTACGTCTCTTCGTCCACATCCTTTTCAAGCACAATCACGCTGCAGGGCAACTACGATCCAATGTTTCCGCCCCAAGCCTCACCAGGGCCGCCGCCCGGCATCGTGCCGGCCACTTTCGGCGGCGTTGCCGGTGAAATCCGCCAGCCGATCATCAGCGATCCGTTGGTCGCTCCGATCAACGGTCAACCGCGACTCAATGCTGTTGAAGTCTCAAGCATCATCAATTACGCCGCGCAGCGGGTGAAAATCACACGCGCGGCGATTCGTTTGCCGATTGGCTCGCAGATGCAGGCCTTTATAACGGTCGTGAACAACCCGAATGTGGATAATGCCACTCCGACAGTGCTTGGCACTTTTCGCACTGGCGAAGCGACTTTATTTAGCTGGGACGTCGCCGTGCAAAAAGCGCGCACGACGCTTTTTTATTCACGCCACGATTTTCTTGGGTTTGGTTTGAACATCGCCATGTCCACGCGCTGTGTCGGATTTTTGGCGCAAAAATTTTATCCGCCCGGTATCGACGGCAATAAATCTGGACCGTTTTTCACCGAACAGGATAAACTCTCTGGATTTTCCGGGACCGAGCCCAACCTCACATTCACCGCCACGGCAGATTTTAGTTCACCTCCACTTCGGAATGGCATCAGATTGGATTTGCCGAATGGCATCACGATTTTCCCCGGCGGCTTTCCGCTGTATCGCAACGGTGTTCTGGTCGGCGCGATTGGAGTTAGTGGCGACGGTGTCGATCAGGATGACATCGTTGGCGCTTCGGGTACCCACAATTTTCTCGCGCCCGACGCGATTCGCTCCGATCAATTCAGTTTTCGCGGAACGCGTTTGCCCTACGCAAAATTCCCGCGCGATCCTACACTGTAATTTGTCATCCCGAGCGGGGCGAGGGATCTCACAATCGAAGCGCGGATTACGCAATTTAATTAGCGTGACTAATCAACTTGTGAGAGATCCTTCACTTCGTTCAGGATGACCGCGCGAATCGGTTGCGACGAAGAGCGGGAACTCTAGACTCCCACAAGCGCGTCTGATGCGAACGGCGCGCTCGAGCATGCCTAACGAATACGACTCGCCAATCGGCCAGCGGCCGGAAATTACCGGCGCCATTGTTCCCCCGCCTCCGCGACATGATCCCTACGCTGCGTTTCGCTCGCGCGGGTTTCGTTTTTTCACGACCGGCAATTTATTGTCGATCATCGGCCGCCAAATGTTCGCGGTTGCAGTCGAATGGGAGATTTATCAGCGGACACATTCGGCGACGGCGCTCGGTCTGGTTGGGCTCGTCTTCGCAATTCCGATCGTTGGCTTGTCGTTGCCGGCGGGACATTTGGCCGACCGGATCAGCCGCAAACACATCATTCTGGTCTCGCAAATCTTCAGTTCGGTTATATCGGCGCTGCTTGCGTTGGTTTCCTGGCAACATCTCGCTATCCCGCAGATGTCGATCTTGCGTGCGTGCAATCATGGACTGAGTGAGGTCGCGAATGTGTTCGAGCGACACCAAAGGGGATTCCATTTCGACGACGCTTCGATCCCGATTATTTTTCTGCTCCTTTTTATCGGCGGCGTAGCGCGGACGTTCTCATGGGCGGCCCGGAGTTCTTTTTTTCCAACATTGGTGCCACGGGACGCGTTTTCGAACGCCGTGACCTGGAACAACAGCATTTTTCAGATTGGCTCCGTAGTGGGGCCGTCCATCAGCGGATTCGTGGTCGCGCATCTTGGCTTCCCAATCGTTTACATCGTAGATGCCATAACCGCGTCTGTTTTCTTTTTTCTGATCCTGCCAATTCCTCACGCGAGGCAACTGCTGAAACGCGCAGAACAAAGTACGTGGCGGAGCCTAGTGGCGGGCGCGAAGTTCGTGTTCAGCAAGAAAGTGATTCTGGCAACGATCACACTCGATCTGTTTGCCGTGCTCTTAGGCGGCGCGGTCGCGTTGCTCCCGATTTTTGCCGATCAAATTCTGCACTGCGGTCCGGTCGGCCTCGGCTGGATGCGCGCGGCGCCGGCGATCGGCGCTTTCGCAATGGCCCTGATCGTTGCTTATCTGCCGCCAATGCGCGAAGCCGGGAAAACACTGCTTTGGTGCGTCACGGGTTTTGGAATTGCAACTGTGGTCTTCGGTTTATCGAAAGCGCTCTGGCTTTCATTGGCGATGTTGTTCGTCGCCGGCGCGCTCGATAGCGTGAGCGTGATCATCCGCGGCTCCATTGTTCAATTAGTTACACCGGATGAGATGCGCGGCCGTGTTTCCGCCGTGAATAATATTTTCATCGGGACATCGAACGAATTCGGCGCGCTCGAGTCCGGATTGACCGCAGCGCTCTTTGGCCCGGTCATCTCTGTCGTCGCCGGCGGCATCGGCACCATCCTGGTCGTGGCCGCGGCGGCGTGGCGCTGGCCGGAAATTCGCAAGATCGGCGCGCTCGACCGAAATTTGCGTTAAGATCGACAACGACTCATGAAAATCGCGGCTGCCCAGATTTCGTGCGCGCTCGGCGATTTCGACGCGAACTTGCGCAAGGTACGCGATTTCGCTGCACTAGCGAAAAAATCGGGTGCGGAGCTCGTCGTTTTTCCTGAGATGGTCGATACCGGGTATTCAATGCCTGTGATTCAAAGGCACGCGAAAAAATGGAGCGAAGGCGCAGTTCCCGAGCTGCAAAAAATCGCAAAAGAAGTTTCAATCGGCATCGTCGCCGGAATTTCGGATCGCGACGATAGCTCCATCTTCAATGCTCAGGTTTTTGTGAACGAGCAGGGGAAAATCCTCGCGAAGTATCGCAAAATTCATCTGGTCACGGCTGCACCTCTGGATGAGCGCGTTTGTTTTTCGCCCGGCAACGAATTCGTCAGCTGCAAGATCGATAAGTTTAACGTCGGGCTGAGCATTTGTTACGATCTGCGTTTTCCGGAAATGGCGCGCACGTTGGTGGTCGACCGCGGAGCAAATGTGATTGTGAATTCTTCCGCGTGGCCGGTGGTGCGCGCGGAACATCTGCGGATTCTGTCGCTGGCGCGCGCGGTTGAAAACCAAAGCTATTTCATCATCGCTAATCGCGTCGGGACCGACGACGGCGTGACGTTCTGCGGCTCATCGGTGATTGTCGATCCTTCGGGCGCGATTCTGGCGGCCGCTTCTCCTGATCGCGAAGAATTGATTGAGGCGGAGATTTCAGAACAACTCATCGCGGACGTTCGCAGCCGAGTCACGGTTTTCGCTCATCGGCGCGCTGAGTTGTACAACATCGGTTAAAACAACCGACGATGTTGGCGGAAGCGATCTAACTATAGATGAAAACAAACCGCGTTTGGCTTGGTCTGATCATCACGATGATCCTGGCGATACTCGGTTCAAACGCGCTCCGGGCCGCGGATAATTCCACGCCGCAGCAAGTCTTCGATGGAATGCGTCAAAGTTTCCAAGCCGACAAAGCAAAAGGCGTGCACGCTCGGTATCAGTGGGAATTGAGCGGACCGAATGGCGGCGAGTGGTGGATCGAGGTCAACGACGGAACGTTCAAGATGGGGCGCGGCAAGATCGACGATCCCAGCGTGACATTTATTACGAGCGACAACGATTGGGTCGCAATGTCGAACGGCAAACTAAAAGGCACGTGGGCATTCATGACCGGGCGCTTGAAAGTGCGCGGCAGTCAGTCGATTGCGCGAAAGCTGGACGAAATTTTTCCTTAGAACTTCGCTTCGGCCGCTAACCGGACATACGGCGCGGGATCCGTCTTCACGCTAGCTTCAGCGCGGAAGAAATCGAACTCGCGCCGGAACGTGCAACCGACGTCCAGCGTGATGTCTAGCGGCTTAAAGTGAGAATAAGTCGCTTGCAGCCCAGCCCGGTCCTCGCTGTATTGAACGATCGCATTGTCGACCTGTAGTTTTCGCGCCGGCGTGATGACATCGTCGGTACGATAGCTTTCGTAAAAGAGATTGCCGGCGATACGAAATTCCCAGTCGTCATTTGGATTGTAAACGAGCGCCGGTTTGGGAAAGACACCTTCCAGCCGTAAATGATCGGTGAACAACCAGATCAAACCGCCGCCCGGCGCAGCGATTGGATTGGAATTAATTGCGCCGCCCGCGCCAATGACTGCAAAGATTTGGTCTTTCTTGAGTGGGAATGTGACCCACACTTTCCAAGGCACGTCGATTGAATCGCCCCTGATGTCGTTTTGGAAATACGGGCCGGGATCAAGTTCGATTCCTGCTCCGGCGTGGTCCTTGAAGATGTATTCATAGGCCAGGAGCGCGTGAATGGTTTGGAGGTGATCGGGCAATCCATTGTCCGTGCCGCCGAAATCGAACCGCTCGTATTCAACACCCGCCCGGAAATACCAGTTCCCGGTAATGTGAAAGCGATGAGCGTAGCTGAAGGTGTCATAGAGGGAGTCGCCCTCGCCAAATGCCCCGCCATATTCCTTAAAATCGCTCTTGCCGGTGTAAAGAGTCTCGTAGGCAAAAAGCTCGGTCGAGTTTTTGTTCTCGTCTTCGGTGGGTGATGGCGCGGGCTGCAATTCCGGGCCAGTTCCGGCGAGGACGGGTGAAATCAGACTGAGAAAACCGACGGTTAAGGCAAGACGAAGGCT
>JBEEHZ010000107.1:0-12695 GCA_041167705.1 Verrucomicrobiota bacterium
AAGGTAGGGGCGGTTCACCGAACCGCCCGCGGGCAATTGAGTCAATCGTCCCTACCTGAAATCGCCAGCACGATTTCGCCTTTCGGCGGGCGCGCTTCGTAATGCGCGAGCAATTCCGCGGCGGTGCCTCGGCGAAATTCCTCGAATTTCTTGGTCAGCTCCCGCGCGACGCAGAGTTGTCGATCTTGCGTGATGTCGATGCAGGCCTTGAGCGTTTTGGTGAGGCGGTAAGGGGATTCGAAGTAAATCGAAGTTTCCTCGCGCGCGGCGGCGGCGCGCAACTCGCGCTCGCGCTGTCCGCTTTTGACTGGGAGAAATCCGCCGTAGAAAAATATCTCGGCCGAGAACCCGGAGCCCACGAGTGCGGTCGCAATTGAAGAGGGTCCCGGGATGATTGTGAAAGGCAGTTCCCGTTTGATGCATTCGCGAATCAGTCGGGCGCCGGGATCGGACAGGCCGGGCGTTCCGGCGTCGGTAATCAGCGCGATTTTTTCGCCGGATGCGAGTCGCTCCACGAGCTGCGCAGTGCGCATTGCTTCGTTGTGCTCGTGATAACTGATCAGCGGTTTCTTGATCTGATAATGCTTCAGCAAGATACTGGAGTGTCGGGTGTCCTCGGCCGCGACAAGATCGACATCTTTCAAAATATCCAAGGCGCGCAGGGTGATGTCGCCGAGGTTTCCGATGGGTGTAGCGACGACGTAAAGCATTGCTTCCGGTGAATTTGAATAAGACCAGATCGTCTAACCAGAAACGAACGTATTACAGAAGGGAATATTATGAGAATACGCATTTGGATGTTGGCGTTAACGCCGTTGGCATTGATTGGCTGTGCCGACGAAACGCCGCCGGTTGTGACCACAACAACTTCAACGACGACGACACAAGAAGTGACCACGGGAGCTCCAACCGGTGCAGTCGTGACGCGTGAGGTTGTAGTGCAGCAGGCGCCGCCAACGATCCGAATTGAAGCGCAAACTGTCGCGCCAGGTCCGGGTTACATTTGGGCACCCGGCTACTGGCGATGGTCCGGAAGGGATTACGTTTGGACGTCTGGCTCTTGGGTCAGGCCGCCCCGTACCACGGCTGTTTGGGTCCCAGGACATTGGGTAAGCAGAGGTGCAGGCTGGGTTTTTGTTCCCGGTCACTGGAGATAAACGGCCTGTAGTCTGCAAATCGGATTTGCATCGCGTCGTGAGGAGCACGTTCTTGCGGCGCGATGCGTAATCCGTTGTTGGCGCGGAAAACAATTCGGGCGGTCGTCGGAATTTGCCTTCTCGTTCTCGCCGCTCTGACGCTCCTCTATTTTCGGCAGCATTCGATGGTTTATCATCCGCGGCCGTACGATGAGAGCTATGCGTATGCGTTTCCAGCAGACGGCGTGGAAATTCATTACACGGTCGCGTGCGCAAAGTATTCCGCATATTTCCTTCCCGGCAGCGCACCATCGCCGAAAAGGGTCTGGCTCGCGTTCTGTGGCAATGGTTCCCTCGCGCTCGATTGGACGACGATTCTTCGCCAGTATCCATACAACGGCGACGCGTTTTTGCTGATCGATTACCCCGGTTACGGAAAGAATGGCGGTTACGCGACGATTGCGAGCACGCGTGCTTCTGCGGACGCCGCGCTCAAGGCATTGAGCGAGCGACTAAAACTGAGCGAAGACCAACTTACGGTCTGCACCATCGGGCATTCGTTGGGCGCAGCGGTCGCGCTAGATTTTGCGACGCATCATCGTGTCCAAAAAATTGTCCTGATTGCGCCATTCACAACGCTCCGGGAGGAAGCAGCCACCATGTTGGGTCGCTGGATCGCGCGATTGCTCATCGAAAGCTATGACAATCGGGCAAACTTGGCGGAAATGGCCAGACTCAATCCGGCCGCCCGGATCGCAATTTTTCACGGCACGCGCGATCAAGTGATTCCGGTTCGCATGGGGCGCGAGCTTGCGCGTGAATTTCGGTTTGTCGAATTTTTTGCGATCGAGGATGCAGATCACGTCAGCGTGCTCAATCACGCGCACGACAAAATCATCGATTGGATGAACCGCTGACTTATGGAACGCTCCAAGCTGTATCGGACACCGTGAAACCGAGCTTTCAGTTCGACGATCATCGATCTCCGCGAACCGATTGTTTTTTCCATACCGGCAGTGGCCGATGGCATGGCTACTGGCCCAACGACGACGGCGAATTCCGTCGTTACAATCTAGGCCGCGAATATTTAATCGAGGCCGCGCGCGAACGGGCGAAGGAGATGGCCGTGTTCGCTGTGATTCTCGTCGCCGCTGCCTGGCCGGTGATTTACATGATCATCACGGTCGTGCAATTGTTGCACAAAGGCCGCCCGCTCGATCGATAGGAGCGTTTTAGCGCGGGCCGAGAAATTCGTCGCGAAATTGCGGTGTTGTTTCCGGCGCGAAGCCGTGCCGAGTGATGTTTTCCGTGACGACACGCGGCACAACGAACTGCAAAAGATAATCGGCGCCGCCGGCTTTGGTGCCGCCGCCGCTCATTTTGAATCCGCCAAACGGGTGGCGGCCGACGACTGCTCCGGTGCACGAGCGATTGATGTAAACGTTTCCGGCGACGAGCTCGGCTTTAGCGCGCTCAATATTAGCGGGACTACGCGAGAAAAATCCGGCGGTTAATGCGAATTCGGTGCTGTTTGCGATCTCGAACGCTTCATCGAGATCGCCCGCTCTGATGACGCTTAGCACCGGCCCAAAAATTTCCTCGCACGCGATCTGGTTCTTCGGACTGACATTCGTAAAGATGGTCGGCGGAATGAAAAAACCTTGTTGTGGGACATCGGCTCTTTGAAAGGCGAGTCGCGATTCGTTTTTGCCGATCTCGATGTATTCGAGAATGCGTTTGTGAGCGGCCCGATCAATCACCGGGCCAACGGTGATTCCTGGTTCCTCCGGATTTCCAACGCGCAAACTGGCCGCAGCGTTGAGGAGGCGTTCGATCGCGCGTGGATAAATTTCTTCCAAAATGATCAGTCGGGAACAAGCCGAACATTTTTGTCCCTGATAACCAAAGGCGGAATAAATGGTATCGACAATCGCTTCGTCGAGATCGGCGTCGGCATCGATGATTACGGCATTCTTGCCGCCCATCTCGCAAATCACGCGCTTGAGCTCGCGTTGACCCTCTCGCGTCTTGCCAGCGCTCTCCCAAATCCGCAGACCAACTTCGCGCGACCCAGTGAACGCGATAAGATCGACATCTTTGTGATCGACCAGATGCGCGCCCATCACCGATCCTTTGCCGGGCAAATAATTCAGAACACCAGCAGGAACGCCGGCTTCCTCGAAAATTTCCATTAACATCGCGCCGATAACGGCCGATTGCTCGGCCGGTTTCATGATCACGGTGTTGCCGGTGACGAGCGCGGCCGTGGTCATGCCGCACAAAATCGCCATTGGAAAATTCCATGGCGCGATGATCATTGCGACGCCGCGAGGCCAATAGTGCTGATAACTTTCTTCGCCGAGCACGTGCTGCGTTAGCCGGGGCCGGCCGATTAAACGCATTTGCTGTGCGTAAAACAGGCAGAAATCCATCGCCTCGCGAATGTCGCCATCCGCTTCCGCCCAGGCCTTACCGACTTCGAAAACTTCCAGCGCGGAAAGCTCGAAACGCCGGCGGTGCATGATATCGGCGGCTCGCTCGAGCAACCGGCAGCGCGTTTCAAATGAAGTACGACTCCACTTTTCGAACGCGTCGCGCGCGGCTTTGACTGCGCGTTCTGCTTCCGGAATTCCAGCTTCGGCGACGTGACCGACAACATCATCAGGCGAAGTCGGGTTGATCGAAGCGATCGTTTTGTCAGTCCAAACTTTTTCGCCATTGATCACGAGCGGATATTTTCGACCGAGCTGCGGGCGCACACGCGCGAGCGCTTCTCGCATTCGGTCTTGATTTTGTTCGTAAACGAAATTCACAAGAGGCGCGTTTTCATAACTATCACCGGGCGGCGTATCGAGAGAAGCGCCGTCGCTGCTAACTTCGACATGCCGTGCGCCGTTCGGACTTTGGGAAATTAGATCGGCCGGATCGCGCAATAATTCATCTTCGGAAACGTTCTCCGCAAATTTGGCGCGGAGAAAACCTTCGTTCGATGTGTTCTCGAGCAGGCGGCGAACGAGATAAGACATGCCGGGCAAAAGTTCGCCGACCGGACAATATTCCCGGACCCGGTAACCCATCTCGACTAGCGCCCGTTTCACCGGACCGGCCATACCGTAAAGCAATTGAAACTCGAAACGGCTTCGGTCGATCCCGAGCTGGTCGGCCAATGCTTGCGCGTGCGCGATGCTGCGAACATTGTGCGAGCCGAACGCCGACGTAACAATGGATTCGTTCTCGAGCATAATCCGGGTGAGCACTTCAAAGTTCAGGTCGCTCTCCGGCTTGTGCAGAAAAACCGGACAAGCCCATCCATTTTGCCGCGATTTTATTTTCTCGAAGTCCCAGTAGGCGCCCTTGACTAGTCGAACGGCGAACCGCGTTCCCCGCGCGCGTCCCCAATCCAGCAGATCGCGCAAATCGTCTTCCGCGTCGCGCAGATAAGCCTGAATTACAATTCCAACGTTCGGCCAATCGCGAAATTCGCTTTCAGTAAAGAGCGTTCTAAAAAGTTTCAGCGTGGCGTTTTTGTGCGCAAAACTTTCCATGTCGAAATTGACGAACGCACCGAGGTCGCGCGCGCGTCGCAAAATCGGGCGCAGTTTCGGCACGAGATGCGCAATCGCGTCGGCCGGATCGGCCGGGTTCATCTGCGAATAAAGCGCCGAGATTTTTACCGAAAGATTAACGACCGGAAACAACTCGGTGTTTTTGCCGAGCGGGTCGGTCCAATCACGCGTTTCGCGACAGAGATGTTCGAGTAATTCCAAACAGCGCGTGGCATACTCGCCCGCTTCCTGTTCGCTGACGACCGCTTCGCCAAGAAGATCGACCGTGAACCCGATCCCTTGCGCGCGGCGTTTGCGGAGCGTTTTCATGACGTCCTTCGGGTTCCGCCCCGCGATGAACTGGCGTGCCATGCCGGAGACGTTCCAGCGCAGGAGTTGGCCGCTGACCCAAGGAACAATTTTCGCCACGCGAACTCCAGTTCGAATCAACGGCGCGTAGCCGTTGCGCATGTCCGCGAAATATTCGTCGAGATGCTGGACGATGTCGGTGCCACGATGGAGAGACGCGAGAACATCAACGAACCGGAACAGTTGCACCTTGAAGTGCTCATCGCGCATCGAGAGCGCCATCATCCGTTGATAGAAACCGGCCTTGCTGAAAAGCGATTCGGGATGCTCGTCGACCAGTTCGAAAATGCGTTCGCCGCGTCGTTCGATTTCGGTCTGCAAAGCGCCCATAACTGAAAACTAATCGCGCGGCAATCGGAGGTAAAGGCGAAGGAATTCTGGAAACGGCCAAAAAATCCGGCGAGATACGGTCACTTTCGGGGTGAACTTCGAAGTGGGGTGTGAATAGCCGCTCCAAAGCGGATTAGATTCGGGGAGCAGTTAGAGTGATTTGTCTGGCGGGCCCCTTCAGACCCTGGGGCTCGGGCCCGTCAGGCAATTTCTCTTTTCAGAGGGATTGTCGTTTGCTGCGCGTCCCGACCTCGATTAGCAAGATCGACATGCAAGGCCGCGATGAGCATCACCAATTCGCGAGCGATAACACGGCCGGGATTTGCCCCGAGGTCTTGGCCGCGCTGGAAGAGACCAATCACGGCGCAGCCGTTTCCTATGGCGATGACGAATGGACGAGTCGTGTTCGGAAATTGGTGCGGGATGTTTTCGAAACCGATTGCGACGCTTATCTGGTTTTCAACGGGACTGCTGCGAATGCGCTTGCGCTCGCCCAGTTGTGCCAACCCTTTCAGAGCGTTGTTTGTCACGATCATGCGCACATTCAGACCGATGAGTGCGGTGCGCCGGAATTTTTCACGCGGGGTTCGAAGTTGCTTCTCGTTGGAGGTGATGACGGCAAGATCGACATCAACCGAGCGCGCGATGTGATTTCGCATCAGCCAGAAGTCCATGCACACAAGCCGCGCGCGATCAGCATTACTCAGGCAACCGAGTTCGGCACGATTTACACTTACGATGAAATCAGCGCTACCGCGGAGCTCGCGCGGAAGCACCATATGCTTCTGCATATGGACGGCGCGCGATTTGCCAATGCCATTACCGCACTCGGTTGTTCGCCAAAAGAAATCACATGGAAGGTCGGTGTGGATGTTCTTTGCTTTGGCGGGACAAAGAATGGCGCGGTCGCGGCCGAACTCGTGATTTTTTTAAAGAAAGAACTTTCTCGCGAGTTCGATTATCGCCTGAAGCAGGCTGGCCAGCTCGCGTCCAAGACGCGATTTTTGGCGGCACAATGGCTCGGTCTTCTAAACAATGACGTTTGGCTCCGGAACGCGCGCCACGCCAACGCCATGGCATCCAAACTTGCCGGCCGTCTTTCTGCTGATGCAAAGATCGACGTCGTACTCCCGGTTGAAGCAAACGCTCTCTTTGTTCGTATGCCGAAGCAGCTCGCACACGATTTGCAGTCGCGCGGCTGGCATTCTTACAAGTTCATTGAGCCAGATGTTTATCGTCTGATGTGCTCATGGGCGACGACTAACGCGGAAATTGATCAGTTGGTTGGCGATGTGTTGCGCTCAGGAAAAGAAGTCGTATAAGACCGCGATGAATTTGAGATGCTGCGCTGTTGCGATAATTGCAAGCGGCTTGGTTGGTTGTGGGATTGGCCGCGTCGTAACCGCACCCGTGCGCCATGTTTTTGGTGAACGGGAGCCTGCACCTGCCGCAAATACCTCTGATGTGACAAATCCCGGACAGCCAGTCACGGTGCGTTCTCCGACGCCCAGACCGCGCGCAGCCGCGCGTACATCAAAGCCGCCGTCGGCGAATGCACCGTCACGAGTTGCGGCAAGTAAGCCGTCGGCAAAACCTTCGCCCTCATCGCAGAAGTCTGCGGCCTCTACGCAGTTTCCTGTGGCGAAACCGGTGCCAGGCAGGCCCGGCTTGGTTTTTAATCCATTCAACACCAGCGGCGGATACATCGACGTGAGTGGTTACGCGCCGGGGAGCAAAGTAAAGGATCCCGATTCCAAGCAGATCTTTGTTGTGCCTTAAGCCGATTCGGCGACGTCGCTGACAGTTGCGTTCGAAATCGAAAAGCAACGGGGGAGTTAGCGATTTCGGGCAGGTGTTTCTAGGTGTTCTCGGCCATCGAGGTCTTTCCCTTCGTTCCGCGCACGGATACTGCTTTATGGAAAATATCGAAAATATGACTCCACGGTACGCTTCTCAATATCGCTCCCCAGTGACCGGCGCCACCATCTGTCGGCCATTTGCTGCCATCGCCGCCATCGTTGCGGTTACGTTTGGCACATTTGAACCGCGGGATGCCAGCGCTTACGTCCTCGAAGGACCCAAATGGCCTACCGGAAGCACTCCTGTAATGCAGCTTGAGCTCGGCGCGCCCGGTCGCACACTTCTCGACGGCAACACTTCTTGGAACACGGCCGCCGCGCCAGCTCTCGACATGTGGAACCAGGTTCTGGGTCGGATGCAATTCGGGCGGGTCATGAATTCCACCGCTGCGGTGGCATCCGGCGACCACGTTAATTCAATGGCTTTCTCGGACACAGTTTTCGGGCAGAGCTTCGGCTCAAGTACGCTGGCGGTGACTTATTACGGCTATTCGGGATCGACAATGCTCGAAGCCGATATTTTGTTTAATCGCGCCCAGCCCTTTGATTCTTATCGCGGCAGTTTGCGGTCTTCCTACGACATTCAGCGTGTCGCCCTTCATGAACTTGGCCACGCGCTCGGCTTGGCTCATTCAAGCGTAGCCACCGCGATCATGAATCCGTATATTAGCAGTTACTACACACTTTCAGCCGACGACATTGCCGGCGCTCAGAGTTTATATGGAGTGCCAAGTGCTTCACCAACTCCGACGCCTTCACCGACGCCTTCGCCGACGGCGACTCCAAGGCCAACGCCAACTCCAACTGCGACACCGACGCCAACGCCAACGCCAGCTGTAACTCCAACTCCAACGCCTTCACCGACCGCAACGCCGACACCGACACCAAGACCGACGCCAACGCCAACTCCGACGCCAACAGCGACTCCGTCAGCGACGCCGACACCAACCCCGACAAGGACTCCGGCTGTAATGCTGAGTCCGGCTTCAGGATCTACCTTTGCTTCCTCGATCGTCACTTTTACGTGGACCGCCGGCAGCTCTACGGCTTACGCGCTTTTAGTCGGCAACTCTTCGGGCGGCAGCGATATTTATAACTCGGGTGCGATCGGCGCGCGCGGGGCGACCGTCAATACAATGCCCACGGATGGGCGAACTATCTATGTCTCGCTCTACTCGAACGTTAATAATTCCTGGGTCTCGAACAAATATACCTACAAGGCTTTCAATTCGCCTGGAACGCCAACCCCCACGCCGACTCCGAGCGCAACCCCAACAGCAACTCCGACACCTTCGCAGCTGGCAGTGACACTTTCCGCCGCGCCAACCAGCATTCGAAGCGGAGGCACGTCGGTCTATACCGTGTCGGCCTCAACGCCTGCTTCGACTGCAATTACGGTCAATTACAGTTTGAGCGGAAACGCTATTTCGGGCAGGAACTACTCACTCAGTGGAACGCCGGGGAAGATTACGATCCCCGCCGGCGCTAACTCGGCCAAAGTTACACTGACCGTATTGAGCGTTGGAAGCTTAGGGAAGACCGCGACAATGACTGTTCAGGCTGGCGCAGGTTACTCCCTGTCCGCGCCCACCAGCGCGTCGGTCTTCATGAAGCGATGACCGCTCAACTTTCTTAAACCACATGAAAATGAAATATCTTCTCCCGCTCGCATTCATCGGTATCGCTTTTGTCCGCGTCACGGCCACGAGTGTGATTCCGCCGACCTTTGACCAGTTGGTTCAACAGGCCGAGCTTATTTTTCAAGGCACGGTGACTGACGTACGCTCTGTTTGGGAAGGTGAAGGTGCGCAACGTCACATCGACACTTACGTCACATTTCAAATCGACGAAAACGTTAAAGGCGACGCGACTTCATCTTATACCATCCGCATGCTTGGCGGAACCGTTGGCGACGAAACAATGGAAGTAACCGACAGCCCTAAATTCAAAGCGGGCGATCGCGAGATTCTTTTTGTCGAGCACAACAACGAGCAGTTCGTTCCACTTGTCGGGATTAACCACGGCCACTTTCATGTTCAGCGCGATGAGCAGACTGGTCGCGATATAGTCACGAATGGCGAAGGCGAAGCGGTTCGAGATTTAGCGCAGCTTGGCCGTACTGAAGAGGCGGCCACAACCAGCAACGCTGCCGAAGCCATTACGCCAGACGACTTGAAGGCTGCCGTTCAAAAGCAACTCGGCGATCGAGCTGATCAGGCGGGTCACCTGGAGAAGTAATTCGCGCCGCCTATCTTCGATTGTCCGTGGCGCCGAATCCGTCCTGTAGGGCCGATCTCAGCGACGACCGACAGCATCTTTCAGGTCGTCGTCTTTTCTCTGCTGCTGAATTTTTTGAATGACCGAGTGCGTCGTGTCGAGCGAGTGCTTTGCCCAATCGTGTTCATAGGTCTGTCTCGGTGACGGAGCTGACTGCGCGGAAGCTTCGGTCGGCGCCGGTTTTTGTTGGGTGCGCTTTTGGAGAAAGAATAGTCCGCCGCCGATTCCCGCCACGACTAGAAATATCAACAAACCTCGCATGCCTGTTATGCAGCACGCGCCGAGCCAGCCTCGTTGCCGTCAACTTCGGCCAATGGTAGTTATGAGGATGAGTTCGTGGCTGCGATTAACGATTGCGCTCTGCGCGGTTATTTTCGCGCATTCTGGATTAGGTCAAAATTACCAAGGCCGCGAATTGGTCAAGGCGACGCTCCTCGCCGATACCTCCGCTATCGTCCCGGGCAAACCATTCACTGCGGGCCTTCTTCTGCGAATGGCGCCAGCCTGGCATACCTATTGGAAATTCTCCGGCGATGCCGGCCTCCCGACTGAGATCAAATGGAATTTGCCACCGGGTTGGAAAGTCGGCGAGGTCCAATGGCCGATTCCGCTCAAGACCAATGACCCCGGCGACATTCAAACCTATGGCTACCAGGACGAGGTCCTGCTGCTTCAGCAAATCACACCACCGGCGAAGATCGACATCTCACCCGTGAAATTATCCGCGGAAGCGAATTGGCTCGTCTGCGAGAAAATCTGCATTCCGGGCGGCGCGAACCTTCAGCTCGAGCTGCCAACATCGACAACTGCCGATCCGAAAAACACCGACCTTTTCGCGCGTTACCAGCGTTTGCTTCCGCAAAATTTTCCCGATTCAAAAGCGGCGACCACAATTTGGAGCCACGTTAATTCCGACCTTCGCCTGAAAATTGTGAACGAAAATCTGGCGAACTATCCCACCGTCGATTTCTATCCGCTGCCGCAAGACAATACCGTTGTCGGCCACCCGAGCGTCGAATCGCGCAAGCCGAATGAAATTATTTTTCGAATTCCGATCGAATCCCCCGACAAAAATCTATCCGCGATGCCAGGGTTGGTTGTGTTTTCAAAATTTCCCAACGGTAACGATCGCGCTGCCTGGCAACTTGGAGCGCCGGCGATCGCCGTGGCACAAGCAGCGCAACCCCCGCGCGGAGTCTTTACCTTTTTGTTCTTCGGTTTTGTCGGCGGATTTATTTTGAATCTGATGCCGTGCGTCTTGCCGGTGATTTCGCTCAAGATTTTCGGCTTTATTCAACAAGCGGGACAAAGCAGACAAAAGATTTTCCGGAGCGGGCTCGCGTTCACGTCAGGTATTTTCGCATGGTTCCTCGCGCTGGCGTTGCTGTTGATCGCGCTTAAAGGTGGCGGTCGCGACGTGACCTGGGGCGGGTTTCAATTCACCAACGCCTATTTTGTTCTTGGTCTGAGCGTCATCGTCCTCGTGTTCGCGCTGAACCTTTTTGGCGTCTTTGAAATTTCGCTCCCACAAAGCATGACTCGCGGTTTGCTCGCAAGTTCGGAGCGCAAAGATAATCTCGGCTCATTCTTCCAAGGTGTGTTCGCGACGGTGCTGGCTACGCCGTGCACGGCTCCATTTCTCGGGACTGCGCTCGGCTTCGCATTTACGCAATCACCGATCGTCATCTTGGCGATGTTTGTCGCGATCGCCGCCGGAATGAGCGCGCCCTATCTGCTGCTCAGCGTGCAACCCGCCTGGCTTCGATTTCTGCCACAGCCCGGCCCGTGGATGGTGCACGTGAAACAGTTCATGGGTTTTTTGTTGCTAGCGACACTGCTCTTCCTGCTCTACGTCCTCGGCGCGCAACGTGGACTCGATGGCGCAATTTGGGCAAGCTGCTTCTTGCTCATCGTCGCCATCGCCTGTTGGATGAAAGGCGCTTTCATCTTGCCAGCAACATCCGCAGCTCGACGAAGTTTAGTTCTCGTAATCATGCTTCTGCTCTTGCTCTTGAGCGGTATTTATTTCATCGGCGACAAATTCCACTCATCGAAGATCGACATCGCTGCCTCAGGTGCACCCGGCGATTGGCAGCCGTTCACCCCTGAGCGTTTGCAAAGCGAGCGCGATCAGGGTCATGCCGTGTTCGTCGATTTTACCGCGGCCTGGTGTCTCACCTGCAAGTTCAACGAGAAAAGCGTGCTTGAGAGCGCCGGCGTCCGCGAAGCGTTTCAGCGCCACGGCGTTGTGAAATTGAAAGCCGACTGGACCAATGGCGACCCGGTCATCACAAAATTACTTCAACAATTTGGCCGCCCAGGTGTCCCATTATACGTGCTTTATCCGGGCAAATCGGAAGAGCCGATAGTGTTTCCGGAATTGCTCACGCAGCGTATCTTACTCGACAAACTAGAAACCATCACACCAGCAGTCGCTTCACAATAAGTTATGAAAACCAAACTACTTCTCACCGCAGTCGCCGCATTTATCGGCAGCGCGCTTTACGCGGCCGACGTTCCTCCAGTCGGCAGCGCCGCGCCCGAATTCTCCGCTCCGGACGCCAACGGCAAAACGCATGCGCTTTCCGAATACAAAGGCAAATACGTCGTGCTCGAATGGTTCAACCCAGAATGCCCGTTCGTGAAAAAACATTACGGAAGCGACAACATGCAAAAGCTGCAGTCGGAATATACCGGCAAAGGTGTCGTTTGGCTGACGATCGATTCCAACGCGCCCGGAACCGAGGGCAATCTCACGCCCGAGCAAGCGCAAAAGGTCATGGCCTCGTGGAAAACGAAGCAGACCGCGCTGCTTCTCGATCCTGAAAGCAACGTGGCCAAGCTTTACGGCGCCAAAAACACCCCCGACATGATCGTGATTAATCCCGAGGGCAAAATTGTTTACGAAGGCGCGATCGACAGCAAAGCGTCGCCCAATCCGGCCGATATCCCGAGCTCGACCAATTACGTGAAAGCCGCGCTCGACGAATCACTCGCCGGCAAAACAGTCAGCAAACCGACCACCAAACCGTACGGTTGCTCGGTTAAATACAAATCCTCATAAACCTGTAGCGGCGGTCTATGGCCGTCGGGGTGTTTTCAAAGCGGCGGTCTCATTGACCGCCGCTTTTGTTTGCGATTAACTCCGCTTCGCGCCCAATCGCCACGCCATTCGTAAG
>JBEEHZ010000108.1:0-8818 GCA_041167705.1 Verrucomicrobiota bacterium
GACCCCTGCCGGCGAGGGCGCTATCGCACTGGTCCGAATCTCGGGTCCAGACGCCATCCGGATCGCGGATAGGATTTTTCGCGGCAGAGAATCGCCGTCCCGGTTTGTGTCTCATGTTCAGCATCTCGGCCAAATCGTCACTAAATCAGGCGACTTGATCGACGAAGTGATGATGTCGGTCCATCGCGCGCCGGCCAGTTATACCGGGGAGGACATTGTCGAGATCAGCTGCCACGGTGGGACGCTGGTGACGGCGAAAGTTCTCGAAGCTTGCTTGCGCACGGGGGCGCGAGGTGCGCGCCCCGGAGAATTTACCGAGCGCGCTTTTCTGAACGGCAAAATGGATCTGACCCAGGCGGAAGCCGTGATCGACCTGATTCGGGCCCGCACAGATCTCGCGTTGCGCTCCGCCACCGAGCAATTGGAGGGCAAGCTGGGTCAAAAAATTCAAAACATTCGCAACGCTCTGGTCGAGCTACTCGCCCACATCGAAGCCTCGATCGATTTTTCAGAGGAAGGAATCACGCCGGACGTGGGCGATAAATTGCGCGGGCGGCTCGACTTAGTTCACGAACAAATTGCCGCGCTTCTTGCTACCGCGGATGAAGGTCGCATTTTGCGCGAAGGCGTTCGGGTTGTGATCTACGGAGCGACAAACGCCGGCAAATCCAGTTTGCTCAATCGTCTTCTCGGTTACGAGCGCGTGATTGTGAGCGATGCTCCCGGCACCACCAGGGACACGATCGAAGAAGCCATCAATTTGCGCGGAGTGCCGGTCCGTCTGCTCGATACCGCCGGCCTCCGGACATCGGCGTCTGAAATCGAACGCGAGGGAATCGCACGCACTGAACGCTCGCTCCAAAAGGCTGATCTGCGCCTGCACATTGTTGATCGAAGTGCGCCGCGCCCGGCCCATTTCGCGGAGGGCGCCGCGAATGGGAATGAAATCGTGGTATTGAACAAAATCGACCTTCCGGAGCATGACGATTGGAAAAATTGTGACGCGCTCCGGATCTCCTGCGCAACGGGCGATGGTCTGAAAACTCTCGAAACCGAAATTCTTTCTCGCGTCGGCAAACAGAATTTGCGGCCTGAGAATACCCTGGCGGTCAACCTTCGCCATCGGGATTGCCTGCGACGGGCTTTGGAAGCCTGCAATCGCGCGCATAAAACCATGGAGGACACGCACGCCCCTGAATATATCGCTTTGGATCTTAATGAAGCTCTCCGGGCGGTGGGCGAAGTTGTCGGCACCGTCGGCGTCGAACAAATTCTGGACTCCGTCTTCGGCCAATTCTGCATCGGCAAATGAACAACGCCTACGAGCGATTCGTTAGGCCGCTTCTCTTTTCAATTGATGCCGAAACTGCCCATCGCTTCACAATCGGAAGTTTGCATGCAGCCTCACATGTTGATCTTGCTCTGCGTGCCCTGAAAGTTTTCCAACCGCCGGCGAAACCGAAAAGATTTTTCGGTCTGAATTTCCCGAATCCGATCGGCCTGGCCGCCGGTCTCGATAAAAACGGCGTCGCGCTACCGGCATGGGCGGCCCTCGGGTTTGGTTTTATCGAAATCGGTACGGTCACCGCGAAAGCGCAGCCGGGTAATCCGAAGCCGCGTATTTTTCGTTTCCCCCAACAAAGTGCGTTGATCAACCGACTCGGCTTCAACAACGACGGCGCCGACGCAGTTGCGCGGCGACTGAACAAATTGCAGCGAAGCGGTCGTTGGCCGGAAGTGCCGATCGGAATCAATATTGGAAAATCAATGAGCACTCCGCTGAGCGAAGCCATTGCGGATTATCTCTACTCATTTCGACTCCTGCGCGAGTTCGCCGATTACGTTGTGCTCAATGTCAGCTCGCCGAATACACCGGGATTGCGTGAATTGCAGGGACCTGATGCTCTTTCAGAATTGCTTTCCGCTATCGCCACAAAAAATCTTATCACTCGTAAACCGATCGTCGTGAAAATTGCGCCGGACATCACACCGACCGAACTCGACCAAATTGTTTCCACATGCGAAACCAACAAGGTCGCCGGGATTATCGCCACCAACACAACAATCGATCATTCGTCGATTTCCCCTGAGCAAGACGAACAGGGCGGATTGAGCGGCACGCCGCTGAGCGAAAAATCGACGGCGCCGATCCGACAAATCGCCGCCAGATCGACAATCCCTGTTATTGCCTCAGGTGGAATCATGGATGCCTACTCCGCGCGCGAAAAAATCAAAGCTGGCGCGCAGCTTCTCGAAGTTTACACCGGCTTGATCTATCGCGGACCTGGATTGCTGCGTGAGATCGCCGCGGCACTCCCATGAGGCTGCATCGCAAACTCGCGAAGCTCGCGCGCGGGGAAACGTACCGGCGAGGCTGGCGAAGAGCGCAACGTTCGGTTTTTCGATTGCCCTTTGGTCCGGTTCTCGCCGGCCTGGATCAAGACCGGCTCGCCGAAATACAAGAGCGTTACGCCGGCGCCAAATATGCCGATGTCGATCAATGGCTGCGCGTTAATCGTGAGCGGGTCCAGGATTTGAAACTGCATCGCTCTTCGCCTCAATGCGTCCTCGATCTCGGCTGCGGCGGCGGCTTTTTCTTGTTCATTCTGAAACGGCTCGGTCATTCCGTTCTTGGGCTAGACGTCGACGAATCGCCGCTTTTCAAGGAACTGCTCGAAGTCTTTGGCGTGCCGCGCACGGTTTTCAGGATCCAACCATTCGAATCGCTCCCGAACCTTGAGCAGCAATTCGATTGGATCACTGCGTTTTCGATCGGCTTTGATCGATCTCGGACGGCCAACGCGCGCTGGGGACCGGGTGAATGGGATTTTCTTCTTAGCGATCTTCAACGGCGACTCGCGCCTGGCGGCAAAATCTATCTCACGCTCAATCCACTACCCAATGGCGATTATCTCACAACGGAACTGCGGGATTTCTTTGCCAGTCGCGGGGCGGACATCGAGCGCGAAAGAATCTTCTTCGCTAACGGCCTGCACAAATAATTCGCAAGATCGACATTCTTTGGCGCGCGATCGCCCCGGCTTCCGCGAATTAGCTTCAGGAGGTAATCAAAATGGTAAAGTGGGCTGCTATATTTCTCGTCATCGCGCTTGTGGCGGCGTTGTTCGGATTCACCGGAATCGCTTCCGCCGCGGCCGGAATCGCCAAATTCCTCTTCTTCCTGTTCCTCGTTATATGCCTGACCTTCTTCGTTATTGGCATATCGATCGGAAAGAAGGTGATGTAACCAACTTCCGGATCAGGCAGTTTCAGTAACGCCGTTTAACGGCGGGAAGTTATTTCTTCTTCCAAGGCTTCCACGGCTGCAGCACGTTTTTCTGGCGCAACTTACATTTGTCGCTGACCAACGTGAATTGCAGTGTGTCGTCCGTCCGGCTGAATTTGTAGACACCCTGGCCGTCGCAGCCTTTCGGTTTCACTCCACCAGTGCGCTGTAGTGTGACCTGATCGCCCTGCACACTGTAGGTTCCCCAAGCATCACGTCTTCCACGATGCTTAAGATCGACATCGAACGTGCCGTCAGCCTTGATCGCCCAAACCGTCCCGAGCGAATTCGTCCAAGTTCCGACCAGGGCGGATTGTCCGCTCTCTTGGAACATGGCGCAGCCGGCGAGCAGCGCGAGGCCAGCTGTGGCCACAACGATTCGAAAAGAGATTTGTTTCTTCATGCCGCGATGCTCTTCGGGAGGCGCGACCTTTTCAAGCAAAGAAGAAC
The DNA here is from genome assembly GCA_041167705.1 of Verrucomicrobiota bacterium. Classification (GTDB taxonomy): domain Bacteria; phylum Verrucomicrobiota; class Verrucomicrobiia; order Chthoniobacterales; family UBA10450; genus AV40. The sequence continues at coordinate 3,737 of JBEEHZ010000108.1, forward strand.
TACTCGTCTTTACTGACCTTGCCCGCGGCTTAGCTTGAGCGATGTCGATTTCAGAAGAACAGGTCCGCGACGCGCTCCGCTCGGTGCGATATCCGGGATTTAGTCGCGACATCGTGTCGTTCGGTCTGGTCAAAGATGTTCAGATTGATAGCGGCGAGGTCAAAGTGCAGCTCGCACTCGCGACCAACGATCCAAATATTCCCGCGACAATCAAAAACGATGCCGAAAAAATCTTGCGCGAGCTCGATGGTGTTCGCACCGCAAAAGTTTTGATCGATATCCACGCGCCACCGGCGGGCGCGGGCGCGAGTGTCGGTGCCACCCGAATTGCGGGAATCAAGCACGTCATTGCAGTTGGGAGCGGTAAGGGCGGCGTTGGAAAATCTACCGTCGCGGCAAATCTCGCCGTCGCCCTTGAACAAACCAAGGCGCGCGTCGGCTTGTGCGACTGCGACATTTACGGTCCGAGTATTTCACTGATGTTCGGGACGCGGGAACGACCAACCGCGACCGACGAAAACAAAATTATCCCGATCGAACAGTACAACCTCAAATTGATGTCGATGGGTTTTCTGCTCGACGACGCGTCGCCAGCAATTTTGCGCGGCCCCATGGTGACGCGCTACACTCAGCAATTTTTGCGGCAGGTCGATTGGGGCGAGCTCGATTTTCTGGTTCTCGACCTGCCACCCGGCACCGGTGACATTCAACTGACGATCGTGCAAACGGTCGCGCTTTCCGGCGCCATCATCGTCACCACGCCACAGGAAGTGGCTCTGATTGATGCGCGCAAGGCCGCGACGATGTTTGAGAAGGTCAACGTTCCTGTGCTCGGTTTGGTTGAAAACATGAGCTATTTCGTTTCGCCTTCAGATAACAAGCGATACGACATCTTCGGAAGCGGCGGCGGCGAACGCGAAGCGAAGCGTCTCCGAGTTCCGCTGCTTGGCCAAATCCCGATCGATATCGCGACTCGTGAAGCCGGTGACCGCGGCCAGCCAATTGTTGGGCAAGATCGACAATCACTAGTGGGGGTAGAATTTACGAACTTGGCGCGGCGCATTCGCGAGGCATTGACCTAGTGCATTCGGTCACTGAGATTAAATAGGTATGGCTGATGCTACGTCATACTTACCAACGAGTTATTCACTTTGTATTGACTGATTCTCGTTTTTATGGAAAAAGCTGTCGACATGCCGACTGCTCAGGCAGAAAAAGAGACATCGCACTTCGTAAAGAACTCCGTCCTCTACAAGGAGTTCCTGGCCGAGCGCGAAGAGATTTTGAAACACAAATGGATCGAGAGCGAAAAAGCCGGCAAAGACATTGGCTTTGAAAAAGCGCTCCTCGATTGGATCGTGAAACATCGCTCCCATTGGCGTGAGCGACGAATGAAGGAGGCTCGCACAGAAAAGGCAGCCTCCTGATTTATTTTCAGCTCCTTTAAAGCGATCCTGTGAGGTCGCCAAGGATGCAGATGGACAACAAAAAACATAACTCTGGCGTCCCGATCATGGACGCGGAAGCGATCCGGCGCGCGCTGCAGCGGATCGCGCACGAAATCATTGAGCAAAACGCCGATTTGAAATCGGTCGTGCTCGCCGGGATTCCGTTGCGCGGGGTGGAGGTCGCGCGCCGACTCGCCGAATTCATCCGCGAAGTTGCCAAGATCGACATCCAAACGGGCACGATCGACGTCGCGATGCATCGCGACGACGTCGGCACGCGCGCGGAGTTGCCCATGGTGCACACGTCCAAACTTCCGCTGCCGCTCGAGAATCGCACGATCATCATCGTCGATGACGTTCTTTTCACCGGTCGCACGGCGCGCGCCGCGATGGACGCGATCACCTCTTTTGGACGACCAGCACGGATTCAACTCGCCGCGCTGGTCGATCGCGGCCATCGCGAGTTGCCGATTCGCGCCGATTACGTCGGCAAAAACTTGCCGACCGCGACCCGCGAGCAAATTCAAGTGCGTCTCCAAAACGTCGACCAGGAACCAGACGCGGTCTGGTTGTTTAAAGAATGAGCACGAACTGGAACCGCAAAGATTTGCTCGGCCTTCGCGAACTTTCCGCGAACGAGATCAATTTCATTCTCGAAACCGCAGACGCCTTCAAACAAGTCGGCACTCGCGAGGTCAAGAAAGTTCCGGCGCTCCGCGGCAAGACGCTGGTCAACTTCTTCGTTGAACCGAGCACGCGCACACGCACCTCGTTCGAACTGGCCGCGCACCGCTTGAGCGCCGACGTGATCAATATTTCCGCGACAACGTCGAGTCTGACCAAAGGCGAAACGCTCAAAGACACCGCTCGCAATCTTGAGGCGCTGCATGCCGACATTCTCGTCTTGCGCCACAGTTCTGCCGGCGCGCCGCAATTTCTGGCGCGGCAATTGAAATCGAGCGTGATCAACGCCGGTGATGGCGCGCACGAGCATCCAACTCAGGCGTTGCTCGATCTCTACACCATCCGCGACAAACGAAAGAGGATCGACAATCTCCACGTCGTCATCGTCGGCGACATTCTGTTCAGCCGTGTCGCGCGCTCGAACATTTTCGGCCTGACGAAGCTCGGCGCGCGCGTCACGCTGGTTGGACCGAGCACGCTCGTCCCCCGCGAATTCGAGAAACTTGGTGTCACCGTTTCAAACCAGATCGACAAAGTGCTGCCGGATGCCGACGTGGTGAATCTGTTGCGGATTCAGCATGAGCGTCAGCGTAAAGAATATTTCCCGGGGATCGGCGAATACACAACGCTGTTCGGCTTAACGAAAGAGCGCGCGAAATTGTTAAAGCCAGATTGCCTGGTGATGCATCCGGGCCCAATTAATCGCGGCGTCGAGATCGACAGCGAAGTCGCCGACGGTTTGCAGAGCGTGATTCTTGATCAGGTCACCAACGGCCTCGCTGTCCGGATGGCGGTCCTCTATCTTTGCGGAGGAATCGCCGCGTGAGCGCAGCCGTTATTCGGAACGGCCGCGTGATCGATCCGGCCAACAAGCGCGATGAAGTTGCCGACCTCGGGATTGTCGATGGAAAAATCGCGGACAAGTCGGGGATCAAGAATCAAAAGGCGGAAACGATCGATGCCAAAGGATTGATCGTCGCGCCAGGCTTGATCGACATGCACGTGCATCTGCGCGAGCCAGGGTTCGGTCACAAGGAAACAATCGAGTCCGGCGCGCGGGCCGCGGCGGCCGGCGGGTTCACGACCATTGTCTGCATGCCGAACACTTCGCCCGCGGCGGATAATCCAGCGACGATCGCCTGGATCAAAGATCGCGCGAAGGAAACCGCGTGCGTGAATGTTTTACCAACCGGCGCGATCTCGAAGAACATCGCGGGCGAAGAGCTCGCTCTGATCGGTTCGTTAGGCAAGGCTGGCGTTGTCGCGATCACCGATGACGGCCATTGCGTTCAAAACCACGAATTGATGCGGCGCGCGGTCGAGTACGCGCGCATGGTTGGATTGCCGGTGCTCGATCATTGCCAGGATTACAATCTGGTGGGCAACGGCGTGGTCAACGAAGGCTATTGGAGCACGCTGCTCGGTTTGCCCGGCTGGCCGGCTGCGGGCGAAGAAGCGATCGTGATGCGAAATATTTTGCTCGCCGAACTTTGCGATCATCACATTCACTGCCAGCACATCAGCGCCGCGGGCAGCGTCCGCCTCATCCGCGAGGCCCGCGCTCGCGGCGTGAAAATCAGCGGTGAAGTTTGTCCGCACCACATCGCGCTGACCGACGAAGCGATTCAAAATTTCGACACGAATTACAAAATGAATCCGCCGCTGCGTGCGAAAGCCGATGTCGATGCAATCCTGGAAGGAGTCGCCGACGGCACGCTGTCGATTCTCTGTTCGGATCACGCACCGCATGCCGGCTTCGAAAAAGAAGTCGAGTTCGATCAGGCGCCCTTTGGCATCGTCGGATTGGAAACCGAGCTCGGAATTTTCATCGATCAACTCGTGCACAAGCATCACAAGATCGACATCGCGCGATTGATCGAGATGTACACGGTCGAGCCGGCGAAACTTCTTAAACTCGAAGCGGGCACGTTGTCCGTTGGCGCGCCGGCCGACGTGACCTTGATCGATCCTGACTTGCAATGGACGGTCAGGACCGATCAGTTCCAATCCCTGTCGCGCAACTCGCCGTTCGATGGCTGGAAATTAAGGGGCCGCGCGGTGCGAACGATTGTCGGCGGAACAACCGTCTGGTCAGCCTGAATATCCGCCGCTGATGTAGCTTTCCAAATGCGCAATGGTCGCGCTTTGACAGGAGATCACGTGTTTGACCAGATCGCCGATGGAAACAATTCCGATCACTTTACCGCCCTCGACCACCGGCAGGTGACGAACGTGTTTCTCGGTCATTAAGCGCAGACATTCATCCACGCTTTCTCCGGACTTCGTCGTCGAAACGTTCGACGACATGATTTCATCGACCCGGGTCTCCTTGGAGGATTTGCCGCGAACAAAAACTTTTCGCGTGTAATCGCGCTCGGAGATAATTCCGACCAGTTTTTCGCCTTTCATCACCAGCAGCGCGCCGACGTTTTTGTCGGCCATCATTTCGATCGCCTTAAACACCGTCGCGTCCGGCGCGATCGAAAAAACATCGCCGCTCTTCTGGTTTAGGATTGCGCCGATATGTCCGCTTACATCCATGGCAGTTGAAAAGGGGAACCAAAATACAACACTCCTAACCGGCGATGCAAAAGAATTCTCTGAACAGTGGAACCGCCAGTTACCGCGGAAATTTTCGATCAATCAAACTTCGCAAATGCTCGGCAATCGCTGGTTGATCCAGGCGCTGGATGACTTCGTTTAAGAAACCGGTGACGAGGAGGCGCTGGGCGGTTTTTACCGGAATGCCACGGGAACGGAGATAAAACATTTCGTCTTCGTTGATCTGTCCGGACGTCGCGCCGTGGGTGCAACGGACGTTGTCAGCGAGAATTTCGAGGCCGGGCATTGAGTTCGCTTCGGAATCGTCGCTCAGCAAGAGGTTGCGAACTTTTTGATAGGCATCGGTGAAATGGGCGTGCGGCTCGACCCGAATCAATCCGCCGAACGT
>JBEEHZ010000109.1:0-2862 GCA_041167705.1 Verrucomicrobiota bacterium
TGCGCAAGCGAGTCGTCGTCCTGACCGAGGTGAACTCCTTCCACTGGAACTTTGGCCGCAACTTCCGCGTGATCATTAATAACCAAGGGAATTCCCGCTCGCGAAGTGATTTGGTGAAGCGCGCCGGCAAGATCGACAATTTCTTCGACTGACTGCCTCTTGGCGCGCAATTGGATAAGATCGACATCGCCTTCAATCATCGCCTTCGTCACACGTTCGGCGTCAGCAACATCGATGTAGCCCAGATCCAGGATTCCGTAGAGCCGGTAATCGCTTAGATTTCGCAAAGCGTTATTCGTGCAGGTGAGCGCGTGGCGGCACGAGCTGGAAAGCTTCCGCGTTCATAATTCGCTCGACGAAACCGGTGTCGTACTTGCCTTCGCGGAATTCGCCGCTGCGCATGATCGCGGCGTGAAACGGAACCGTCGTCTTGATTCCGGTAACGTAATATTCGTCGAGCGCGCGACGCATGCGATCGATCGCCGAACCGCGCGTCGCTCCGATCGTGATAATTTTTCCAATCAGCGAATCGTAATACGGCGGCACCACATAGCCGGTGTAAGCGTGGGAGTCGATCCGAACACCGCGACCGCCGGGCGCATAATAAAATACGATTCGCCCGGGTGACGGCTGAAAATTATTCGCCGGATCCTCGGCGTTGATCCGGCACTCAATCGCATGCGAGCGCGGCACGGCATGCGCGACATGCGGCGAGAGCGGTTCGCCTGCGGCGATGCGAATTTGTTCCTTCACCAGATCGCACCCGTAAACTTCTTCGGTGATCGTGTGCTCGACTTGAAGGCGCGTGTTCATTTCCATGAAATAGAAGCGACGGTCTTCATCGACCAGAAACTCGATCGTGCCGGTGTTTTCGTAGCCAACTGATTTGGCCAGCTTGACCGCGGCGTTCCCCATCTTTTTTCGCAGCCCTGGCGTCATGATCGGCGACGGACATTCCTCGATCACTTTTTGGTTGCGGCGCTGAATCGAGCAATCGCGTTCGCCGAGATGAATGACGCGGCCATGACTGTCGGCCACGATTTGAAATTCGATGTGATGCGGATTCACAATCAGCTTCTCGATATAAACAGAGGGATTGCCGAACGCTTTTTCCGCTTCAAGCCGCGCACTGTGGAATCCCGCGATCAAACTGGTTTCGTTGTGGGCCGCGCGCATTCCGCGGCCGCCGCCGCCCGCAACTGCTTTGATCATCACCGGATAGCCGATCTTCTTCGCGATCTTCATCGCGTCTTTGTCGGTCTCCACCACGCCGTCGCTTCCCGGCGTGACCGGCACGCCCGATTTCCGAGCGCAGGCGCGCGCCACGTCTTTGTCGCCCATTTTTTGGATCACGTGCGAAGGCGGCCCGATGAACTTGATTTTGCAACTCTCGACCACTTCGGCGAAGTGCGCGTTCTCGGCCAAAAAACCGTAACCCGGATGAATCGCATCGACGTCGCCCACTTCCGCCGCGCTCATGATCCGGTCGATCTTTAAATAACTTTCCGAGCTCGGCGCCGCGCCGATGCAAATCGCTTCGTCGGCAAGTTGGACGTGCAACGAATCGACATCGGCGTCGGAATAAACCGCGAGTGTGCGAATACCGAGCTCCTTGCACGCGCGAATCACGCGCAACGCAATTTCACCGCGATTAGCAATCAGGACTTTCTCGAACATGCGTTGCTCCCGCGCTCGGCGGGCCGCACTTAATTATCGCACGCGGAAGAGCACTTGGCCGAATTGCACCGGTTTACTGTTGTCGGCCACGACTTCGGCAATGACGCCGCTGGTTTCCGCCTTGATCTCGTTCATCACTTTCATCGCCTCGATAATGCAAACCACCGTGTCCTCGTTCACTTTTGTTCCCACATCGACAAACGGCGAAGCGTCCGGCGATGCCGCCTGATAAAAAGTGCCGACCATCGGGGAAACAATATCTTTGAGCGACGCGTCTTCGGCCGAAGCTGTGGCCCCTGTTGTGGCGGCCGGACCGTTGGCGACCGCGGGCGCGGCTGTCGACATCACGATCGGTTGATCAGCCAAACCTTTTTGCAGTTTGATCCGGAAGCCGTCCTTCTCCATCTCGAAAACGGAGAGATCGTTCTTCTTCATCAAGTCGATGAGGGCTTTGATGTCTTTAAGATCCACGGCGCAGCTCTCCTAGGTGAAAGTGAGGCGTTTACGTAAAGCGGTTTTCCCAGCTAGGTCAAGTCAACGAATGCCTGACCAATGCCAAAGCACGAATGACGAATGACGAAACAAGCCCGAATGATCAAATAAGGAACGAGCCAGGCAGACCTTCGATGGTCGTTCGGATTTCGTCATTCCTTCGTCATTCGACATTAGGCATTCGTCATTTGATACCGTTGCTGGGATATTCTCGGCGAAATGTTTTCACCTGTGACTTCGCCCGGTTTCAAAATCGTGGATGAAACCGACGATTACATCCTTGTGGATAAGCCGCCGTTTTTGTTAACGCATCCAACCAAACCCGACCAGCGCACGACACTTTGGAAAGAACTGCGCGATCTGCTCGCATTCGAGATCGCGAACGGCGGCCAGGTTTCAATCGTGAATCGATTGGATCGTGAAACGAGCGGACTTGTGCTGGTGGCGAAAACAGCAACGGCCGCGCGACGATTCGGATTGCTCATGCAAGACCACCGTTTGCACAAAGAATATCTCGCGATCGTTTGGGGCTGGCCGGAATGGGAAACGAAAATCGTCGACGCGCCACTGACGCGACAGGGGAAACATCAAACGTCAGCGATTTGGTTGAAGCAAATGATTCATCCCGACGGCGCGCCGGCGCTGACCGAGTTTCGAATGGAAGAGCGTTTCAAAAAGCTTGGCGAAACTAAT
>JBEEHZ010000110.1:0-2833 GCA_041167705.1 Verrucomicrobiota bacterium
GCATAGCATGGCCTGGTGCCTCGAGTGTCATCGCCATCCTGAAAATTTTCTGCGTCCGCAAGAGGAAGTCTTCAATCTTGATTGGAAGCCAGACGACGTGAAACCGGCGGAGTTCGTCGCCAAATACGGAAAGCCAAAGGACGTGAACGAAGATTGGTCGAAGAAGAAACATCTGACGCAGCAAGACATCGGTCAGACATTGAAGGAACGCTGGAACATCACGCCGAGCACAAATTGCCAGACCTGCCACCGATGACAACGAATCAAAACTTCGCCCAAGCTAGAAACGACGCTGGCGCGGAGGGACATGCTTCTGCATCTCTTGGACGCGCAGAAGCGCGTCCCTCCGGAGGCGCGATATGAAACGCGTTTTCCAACATCCACCTGAACCGCTGACCGGAAAAAAATACTGGCGCAGCCTCGGCGAATACAGAAACACGCCGGAGTTTCGCGAGTGGCTGGAGCGCGAATTCCCGGCCGGCGCTTCCGAAATTAGCGAAGACGAATGGTCGCGGCGCGATTTCATGAAACTGATGGGCGCCTCAATGGCGTTGGCCGGTCTTGGCCTAACCAGTTGCCGGCGCCCGGAAATGCACCTCGTCCCGTTCACCAAAAGCGCCGAGTGGACGATTCCAGGAAAATTTCTCTACTACGCCACCGCGATGCCGCGGCGCACCGGCGCGATTCCGCTGATCGCGACCACGGTCGACGGCCGGCCGATCAAGCTCGAAGGCAATCCACTTCATCCCGCCAGCGCCGGCGCCACCGACACATTCGCGCAGGCGTCGATTTTGGATCTTTACGATCCGGCGCGTTCGCGACGATTCGTGAATCGCGGCAAAGATTCCAATCGCGGCGAGTTCGACTCGTATATCGACAAGTTGCGTGGGCAACTCGGCTCCAGTGGCGGCGACGGTCTGGCGTTTCTGGTTGAGGAAGTGCATTCGCCAACACGCGAGAGATTGCGCGTCGATTTGGAAAAGGCGTTTCCGAAAATGATGTGGTGCGTCTACGACGCGGCATTGAGTGAAGCGCAAAATTACGCGACCCGGACCGGCTTCGGCGAAAACGTGCGATTGATTCCGCGATTCGATCGCGCCGACATCGTCTTCGCGCTCGACAGCGATTTTCTCGATTGCGGCGAAGGCGATCTTGCTTCCGCTCGCGCATTCACGCAGCGACGTCGCGTAAAGTCGGCCAAAGACACGATGAACCGGCTCTACGTTGTCGAGAATCGGTTTACCATCACCGGCGCGATCGCCGATCATCGGTTGCGCTGTGCCGCGAGCCAGGTTCCAGCTTTTGCGTACGCGCTTGCAGGAAAAATTGCCGACGCCACCAAAGATCCGGGATTGAGTTCGGTTTTGGGCGCGCTGACTTCGGCCGGGCAAGGCGGCGAAGAATTCGACGACGAATGGCTCACTGAAGCCGCGAACGATCTGGTTTCGAAATCGGGCGTGAGCATCGTTCTCGCGGGCTCGCATCAGCCGGTTGTCGTTCAGCTGTTGGCCTACTCGATGAATTCGGCGCTCAAGAATATCGGGCGCACCGTTGTCGTCCGCGAATTTCCGCGCAATAAAAACACGAAAAGCATCCTCCAGCTGGCTGACCGGATGAGCCGCGGTGAGATCAAACAGCTTTTCATTTTCGGCGGCGACCCGGTTTACAACGCCCCCCGCGCGGTTGCGCAGGATCCGGACAAGAAAACGCCGACCGATTGGACGGATTTGCAAAAGAAAGTGCCGGAAGTAGTGCGGCTCGGTTATCACGAAGACGCAACATCGACAATCAGCCAGCGGCACGTTCCGTTGGCGCATTATCTAGAGTCCTGGGGCGACGCGCTCACATCGGACGGCGCCTATTTGTCGATCCAACCGATGATCCTCCCGCTCTTCGGCGGTCTGAGTGAAATCGAAATTCTGAACGCACTGCTCGGCCGGCCGAAAGTAGAAGGTCCCGAGCTGATTCAGGAGACTTTCCGCGCCACCAAACCGCCAGGCGACTTCCCGACCGCGTGGTCGAAATTTCTGCGCGACGGATTTGCCGCGCACGTTCCGTTGAAAGATCGGCCGGCGTCGTTTAACGGCGGTGCCGCCGCTCCGCTGGCGAAACAGCTTTGGGCGCCGACGTCCGCGCCGACGCAAGATTCGCCCGAAATCGTTTTCGTTCGCAGTTACGCAATGGACGATGGCCGCTACGCCAACAACGGCTGGCTCCAGGAACTACCTGATCCGATCACAAAGCTGACCTGGGACAACGCGGCAATGATGAGCCCGAACTTCGCCAAGTCGTTAGGCGTGGAGACCGGCGACCTGATCCAAATCGCGATTAACGACACGGCAAAAGACGCGAACGACCAACCGATTAAACGTGAACTCGTGATTGCGGCTTACGTTTCTCCTGGACACGCTGACAATTCGATCACGATTCCGCTCGGTTACGGTCGCAAGAAAGCAGGACCGATCGCGGAGGACACAGGATTCAACGCCTACTTTTTGCGCACGGCGACGAATCCGCATTTCGCGGTCGCCGACGGAAAGAACATCGAGAACGTGCAGGTCACGAAGGTCGGAAAGAAGTATCCGCTCTCGATTACGCAAGATCACTGGAGCATCGAGGGCCGTGGCGTGGTGCGCGAAGCGACTCTGGATGGTTACCGCGAAGACAACGAGTTCGTGAAGAAATGCGGCGGCGCGGACGAGCCGTCAAAGACGTTCTCGCTTTACTCGCATCCACCGATGAACTCGCCCCAGCAATGGGGAATGGCGGTCGATCTCAATGTTTGCACGGGATGCAGCGCGTGCGTGATGGCGTGCCAGGCCGAGAACAACGT
>JBEEHZ010000111.1:0-2881 GCA_041167705.1 Verrucomicrobiota bacterium
TTCACCGGAACGTGCACCACGGAAATGTGCAGCGTCGGCAATGGCTTGCGCGAGTACGAGCAGCTGAATTGCCAGGTTTATGGCATCAGCGGTGACAATCCGTTCGCGCAGGAAGCGTGGGCTCAAAAGGAAAAGATCGGCGTCACCTTGCTGAGCGATTACGAGCATAAAGTCGCGAAGGATTACGGCGTTGTTTACGATTCGTTCCTGCCCCAGCTCAATCTGGGAATGGGCGGCGTTCCAAAACGTTCCGCGTTCATCGTCGATAAAAGCGGCGTCATCCAATACGCCGAGAGCAATGACGACGCGAAACAACTGCCAAACTTCGACAAGATCAAAGCGAAACTGGCCGAACTAAAGTGAGCGACGAATTCAAAACGCTAACGAAATTCGACGCGGGCAAAGGCCGCGAAGGATTTCTTTATTCACTGCCCGCTCTGGAAGAACAAGGCGTCGGTGAAATTTCCCGACTGCCGGTCAGCATTCGGATCGTGCTCGAGTCGGTCCTCCGAAATTGCGACGGGAAGAAAGTTCAGCGGAACGACATCGAGACGCTGGCGAAATGGAAGGCGAAGAAGCCGGCCAACGAAGAAATCCCCTTCGTGGTGGCGCGGATTGTTCTTCAGGATTTCACCGGCGTGCCGCTGGTTGTCGATCTTGCCGCGATGCGTAGCGCGGTGCAGCGACTCAAGGGCGACCCAAAAATCATCGAACCACTCGTTCCAGTCGATTTGGTCGTTGATCACTCCGTGCAGGTCGATTTCTTCGGCTCCGCCAAAGCGTTGCAATTGAATTTGGAAATGGAATTCAAGCGCAACCGGGAGCGCTATCAATTCCTGAAGTGGGGGCAGCAGGCGTTCAAAACATTTCAGCTCATTCCGCCCGGTATTGGAATCGTTCATCAGGTCAACTTGGAGTACTTGGCGAAAGGCGTTCTTTCAGCGAAATCAGAAATCAACAATCAGAAATCAGAAATCTTTTACCCCGACACGCTGGTCGGAACCGATTCGCACACAACGATGATCAACGGGCTCGGCGTGGTTGGCTGGGGCGTGGGCGGAATCGAAGCCGAAGCCGGAATGCTCGGTCAGCCGGTTTACTTTCTAACGCCCGAAGTTGTCGGCGTGCAAATGACCGGAAAATTACGCGAAGGCGTGACCGCAACAGATCTCGTTTTGCACATCACGGAAATGCTGCGCGCGCAAAAAGTCGTCGGGAAGTTCGTGGAGTTTTACGGCGAAGGCGCGGCGTCATTGCCGGTGCCGGACCGCGCCACTATTGGAAACATGTCGCCCGAGTACGGCGCAACCATGGGATTTTTCCCGATCGATCAGGAATCGGTCGCGTATTTGCGTGCGACCGGCCGCAGCGATGAGCAATGCGCCGTGTTCGAAAATTATTTTCGCGTTCAGAAAATGTTCGGCATGCCGCGCAAGGACGAGATCGATTACAGTGTCGATCTCGAATTGAATCTCGAAGAAGTGCAACCGGGTGTGGCGGGACCGAAACGGCCGCAGGACCGGATCAATCTCCCTGCCCTTGGCGAAACCTTCCGTTCCTTGTTGAAAAAACCGATTAAGGACGGCGGTTACGGAATGGCAGATGTCGATCTAGCCGCAAAACACCTGGTGCAATTGAACGGATCGCCGCCGAGCGACGGCGACATGCCGTCATCCGACAGACCAGAATCAGGCATCGAGCCGGGCGAAGAGCGTAACAAGGCCGAGATGGTAAACAACCGGCCGACGCCCGACACCGCGAAGGAATTAAAGGACTCCGCCGCTGATCCATTTCATCACGGCGAAAGCCGGATCGGCCACGGCAGCGTGTTGATCGCGGCGATCACCAGTTGCACGAATACGAGCAACCCAAGCGTGATGCTCGCTGCTGGTTTGCTCGCCAAGAAAGCGGTCGAGCGCGGAATGCGAATCGATCCGGCGGTGAAAACGTCGCTCGCGCCGGGATCGCGCGTCGTCACCGATTATCTCGACAAGACCGGGCTACAGAAATATCTCGACCAGCTCGGATTCAACCTGGTCGGTTACGGCTGCACGACTTGCATCGGCAATTCCGGCCCGCTCCATCCGAAAATTGAGAAGGCGATCAACGACTACGATCTCGTCGCGGCGTCTGTGCTTTCGGGGAACCGCAATTTCGAGGCGCGCGTCCATCAAAACATCAAAGCGAACTTTCTCATGTCACCCCCGCTGGTGGTCGCGTTCGCGCTCGCTGGCCGCGTGGATGTCGATCTTTCGAAGGAACCGATCGGTAAGGACAAAAACGGAAACGAAACTTTTCTGCGCGATCTCTGGCCAAGTTTGAAAGAAGTGCGCGATGCGATGCAGTCGGCGCTGCACCCGGACGTGTTCCGAAAGCTTTATCGCGATTTCGCGGATCAAAATCCGAAGTGGAACGAGATCCCATCGAGCACCGGCGAAGTTTATCAGTGGGACGAAAAGAGCGATTACATTCACGAGCCACCATTCTTCAAAGATTTCTCGATGGAGGTTGGAAAGATCGAGAATATCACCGGTGCGCGCGTGCTCGGAATTTTTGGCGACTCCGTCACGACCGATCACATTTCGCCGGCGGGCGCAATCAAAGCGACTTCACCGGCCGGCGAATATTTGAAATCGCGCGGAATTAAGCCGGAGGATTTCAACAGTTACGGTAGCCGCCGTGGAAACGATTTGGTCATGACACGCGGGACGTTTGCGAATGTGCGGATCAAAAATCTAATGGTCCCGGGGACAGAGGGCGGCGTAACGAAGCATTATCCCGACGGCGAGACGATGTCGATCTTCGATGCCGCGATGCGTTATCAAAAAGAGAAAGTGCCGCTCGTTATTTTAGCCGGAACCGAGTACGGGACGGGTTCGTC
>JBEEHZ010000112.1:0-2959 GCA_041167705.1 Verrucomicrobiota bacterium
GCGGATGCCGCTACTACGCTGAGAATGCCGAACGTTTTCTGGAGGATGAAGCCGCGCAAACAAACGCGCGCCGCAGCTACGTTCATTTTGAGCCGATGGGACCGGTGCTGGCGATCATGCCTTGGAATTTTCCGTTCTGGCAGGTGTTTCGATTTGCCGCGCCCGCGGTGATGGCCGGAAACGTCGGACTTCTCAAACACGCCGCCAACGTTCCCCAGTGCGCCCTGGCGATTGAGCAATTGTTTTGTCGCGCCGGATTCGACGAAGGAATTTTTCAGACGCTGCTCGTCGAGTCCGATCGAGTCGAACGTTTGATTGTCGATCCTCGGATCAAAGCAGTGACCCTGACTGGTAGCGAAAAAGCCGGCAGCGCGGTGGGCAGCGCAGCGGCGCGCGAAATTAAGAAGAGCGTGCTCGAGCTCGGCGGCAGCGACCCGTTCATCGTCATGCCAAGCGCCGATTTCGGGCTCGCGGTCAGCACCGCCGTTAAAGCGCGCACGATCAACACCGGCCAATCGTGCATTGCAGCGAAACGATTTTTCATCGCGGACAAGATTTACGACAATTTTTTAGAGAAGTTTGTCGAGCAAATGCGAACGCTGAAAGTCGGCGACCCATTCGACGAGACAACCGAGATCGGCCCGCTGGCGACCGAACAGATTGTGAAGGGCGTGGACGAGCAGGTGCAGAAATCGATCGGCGCCGGTGCGAGGTTGTTAACGGGCGGCAACCGAATCGCCGGCACGGGATTTTTTTACGAGCCAACCGTGCTCGTCGATGTGCCAAAAGAATCGCCCGCTTATCGCGAAGAAGTCTTCGGCCCGGTCGCGGCCGTTTTTCGCGTGCGCGATTCCGCACAGGCGATCGAATTGGCAAACGACAACCGCTACGGATTGGCGGCGAGCGCGTGGACAAACGATCCGATCGAACAGGAACTTTTCGCCTCCGAATTGGAATCAGGAATGGTTTTCATCAACGCGATGTCGGCCTCGGACCCGCGCCTTCCATTTGGCGGCGTGAAACGCTCCGGCTTTGGCCGCGAGCTCGGCGCAGTCGGCATCCGCGAGTTCATGAACGCGAAAACGATCTGGATTTCCTAGATCAACGTCCGCTGCGAATTGGTTGATTCAAGCGATAGGCTGCGATGTTTCTTTCGAGATCGGCGGCCAAACCGTCGTTGCCGGTCGCTTTCGCGATTGCGATTGCTTGTTGCGCAGTTTCAATCGCGTCGCTGAATCGGCCGGTCTCCGCATAAGCCACTGCCAGCGTTCGGAGAACAGTTGGGTTACCGCGTCCTGGTCCCTGCGCGACGCTACTTGCCAGCTCGACCGCTCTTTCGCCATTTCGCCGGGAAGGATCGGGCGATGTTGCCAGGATCCACGCAAGATTGCATCGAGCATTTAAGTTATTCGGATTGCTCCCGAGACTCTGCTCAAAATGAATGAGAGCGTCGCCTTCGTCGCCTGACAGCAGATACGCGAGTCCAAGATTGTTTTGTGCGTCGGTGTCGTTCGGTTGAATCCTGACCGCTTCCTGACAATGAAAGATCGCATCGTTAATGCGTCCCTGTCTCAAAAGAAGGTCTGCCAGGTGGGCGTGTGCGACATGATTGTTTGAAGTGTTTGCGATAGTCTGCTGCCACAATCGCTCAGAATTTTGCCAGTAACTTGCCTGAACACGAGAAGCGCCAGTCAAGCTGGCAATGATCACGATCGCAGCGGTTGTTAACGTCGCTGGACCATAGCGCCAACGCGACAGCAATTCCGAAATCCACCAGGTCACGCCCAGGTAAAGACCAATCTGAGGAAGGTAAGTGTACCTATCAGCGTGGCCTTGCAGTCCTACCTGAACCATCCCGATGACCGGAATTAACATGCACACATACCAAAGCCAGCCGACGACAAGGTAAGGTCGTTTGTGTCGCAGCAAAAACGTCAGAATCGTAATCGCGGCCAAAGCTGCGCCGGCCAGTAGAACCTGCCATAGAGTCGATCCGTTCTCGGAGTGCGGGTAGAAGACCGCTAGCTTTGTCGGCCAAAACATTTGTCGGAGATAAATCAGATAGGTCAGAACGGCGTTACCAATCCGCCATGAAAGCGGAAGCTGTTCAAAGGAACCAATCGCTCGCGTCTGCGCGATAAGGGTTGCAACCGACGAAAGCAGGCTCAGCGCAAACAACGGAATCTTTTCCACGATCAAATTCTTGAAACTGCGAAGATCAACCAGACGTTTGAGAGGCCAGTAATCCAGAAGCAAAAGAACAATGGGGAGAGAGACCAGCATCGGCTTCGACATCAGCCCGCAAGCAAACAGGATCGACATCGTCAGGTAGCGCCAGATCGACGGCTTGCGCGCGTAATGCAGATAGGCGGCCAGCGTCAGCATAAAGAAGAACCCACTTAGAACGTCTTTGCGTTCGGCAATCCAGACGACCGACTCCACCCGCAATGGATGAATGGCAAAGATCGCCGCCACGAATGCGCTCCGCCAGTCCGAGGTGCGAGCCGCACTTGCGTTGGACTGGCCATTACCTGTCATCTGTCGCAGGACAAGGAAGAGCAAAACTGACGCAGTGCTGTGCAAGATAATGTTAACGAAATGATGGGCTCCCGCACGCAGACCAAATAGGCTGCAATCCAACATGTGAGAAATCGTTGTAATTGGATGCCAGTTACCTCCATGAGCGTGAGTAAATGCCCAAACCACTCCATGCCAGGTCAAACCGGCGATTACTTCCGGAGCTTCATAGGTGTAGGTCGGATCATCATAGTTCACGAAGGGAAAGTGGACAGACTGTCCAAAGACGAACCAAATGAGCGCGACAAGACTGCCGCAGATGGCCGCGACAAGTCCACATTCTGATAATCTATGGCGCATTCCGCAGTGTTTGATCGCGAAATGGCAGGTGCTGGCGATAAAGATCGGTCTCTTCTTGAATCTCAATAGCAAGACTGTGTTG
>JBEEHZ010000113.1:0-3020 GCA_041167705.1 Verrucomicrobiota bacterium
CGGTCGGACCCGTCGCGATGAAGATTCCGTTAGGGCGATTGATGACCTCAAGGATGTATTGGTGGATGTAATCGGGCATGCCGAGCATCTCGAGATCGAGATTCACGGTGCTGCGATCGAGCACGCGCAGAACGACGCTTTCGCCGAACTGGGTCGGCAAAGTCGAAACACGAAGGTCGACATGCCGGCCGGCGATATTTTTTTGAATGCGACCGTCCTGTGGCAGGCGCCGCTCCGCGATGTTCATGTTCGCCATCACTTTGACACGCGAGATGACGGGCAACGCGAGATGGCGCGGCGGCGGCGACATTTCGTAAAGCGCGCCGTCCACGCGATAACGAATTTTGAATTCATTTTCGAACGGCTCGAAGTGAATGTCGCTCGCGCGGTCCTGGATCGCTTGATACAGGATTAAATCAACAAAACGAATGATCGGTGTGGCGTTCGCCTCTGCTTCGACGACGGCGGCGGTTTCGTCGCCGCGAATTTGCAACATGTCGCCGGCTTCGCCGAGCTGCTTGAGCACTTCTTCCATGCTCGTGCTGTCGGCGCCGTAATGTTCTTTGATCCGATTATCGATCTGCTCGGTCGGCGCGATCACAACATCGACATCTTTGCCAAGGGCGAAGCGGAGATCTTCAGCCGCGCGCGGGTCGAGCGGATCGGCCAGAGCAACGCGCAGAGTATTTCCGCTCAATTCGATCGGAAGCGCGCGATGCAGGCGCGCCAATCCGCTCGGAATTAATTTCAAAATCGCGGGCGGTATTTCTTTTTCGCCAAGATCGACATACTCGGCGCCGAGCGCGTCGGCAATGGTATGATAGAAACCACTTTCATCGACAAAACCGCCGTCCACCATCGCCTGGACGATGGATTTGCCATTCAATTTAGCCTCGTTCAAAACGTCCTCGGCTTGCGACGGTTGAAGGACGTGCTGTTCGATGAAAAGCTCGGCGACTTGTTTCTCGTTCATTAACTCGCGTCTCCGATTGTGATTGAAATCACTTCCTCGGCAGTGGTGAGGCCGGCGAGGACTTTGCGGACGCCGTCTTCACGCAATGTGCGCATGCCGAGTTCGCGCGCGCGCTGACGCAGCGACAAGGTCGCGCTTCGTTTGTTAATCATGTGGCGGACTTCGTCGTCGAGGACAAAAATCTCGAAGATGCCCATACGGCCTTTGTAACCGGTGCCGCGACATTGTTCGCAGCCTTCACCTCGCATGACTTGCGCGTGGCGTAGTTGACCAGGCTCGATTCGCAATGCGCGCATTTCGCTTTCGCTCAATTCGGCCGGTTGGCGGCACTTCGAACAGATTCGCCGAACGAGTCGTTGCGCCATGATCGCGCACAGAGACGAAGCGACGAGAAAAGGCTGCACGCCGATGTCAACCAAGCGCGCGATGGCGGACGGCGCGTCATTCGTGTGGAGCGTGCTGAAGACAAGATGTCCTGTGAGCGAAGCGTTCGTTGCGATACTGGCGGTTTCGAGATCGCGAATCTCACCGATCATTATCACGTTCGGGGCCTGGCGAAGGATCGAGCGCAACGCGGCTGGAAACGTCATTCCGATTTCGTGATTAACCTGGACCTGATTAATGCCGGTCATTTGATATTCGATCGGTTCTTCGACGGTGATGATCTTGCGGTCCGGTTTGTTGATCTGGTTAAGACAGGCGTAGAGCGTGCTTGTTTTTCCGGAGCCGGTCGGACCGGTGACAAGGAGGGTTCCATCCGGCAATTGAATCAAACGCTCGAATGTTTCCTGGTCGTCACTGAAAAAACCAAGCTCGGGCAGCCCAAGCACCAGACTCGATTTGTCGAGAACGCGCATGACCACACTTTCGCCGTGATTGGTCGGGATCGTTGAAACGCGGAGATCGATCGGTTTTTGTTTAATTTTGACCTGAATGCGTCCGTCTTGCGGCAATCGTTTCTCAGCGATGCTCATCGAACCGGTCATGATTTTGAGCCGGCTGACGATGGCGGACTGCAAACGTTTCGGCGGCGCCTGCATTTCCTGCAAGACGCCGTCGATCCGGAATCGGACACGGAATTTTTTGTCGAGCGGTTCGAGATGAATGTCGCTCGCGCGGGCGCGATGCGCCTCGATGATCAACATCGAGACCATTCGAATGATCGGCGCATCGGCTTCATCGACTTCGGTGATGGCAGCGCCCTCGCCGAATTCGAGGCCAAGATCGACATCTTCACCAAGCTTTTCTTTGAGAATGTCAGCGGCCTCATCCGCGGTGCCGTAATATTTGATCAGTGCCTCGCGGATTTTTTCCGGGCTGGTGCAAACCAGTTCGAGCTCCCGCTGAAGCAAAAAGCTCAAGCTGTCGATGGTGTCGATGTCGAGTGGGTCGCTTACGGCTACGACGAGACCGGTCTCGCCAAACGCGACTGGAATGACTTTGAACCGGCGCGCGTCTGTAGCCCGGATCTGTTTGATGATCGCCGGTGGAATTACCATCGATGACAAATCAATCCAGTCCATGTGCGCCTGCGCCGCGAGCGAACGCGAGACGTCGGACTCGGTGACGACGCCGTCCTTGATTAGAAGATCGACAACGTTATTTTGGCCATTCAGTCGCTTGCGCGCGGCCTGAATTTGTTTTCGCGAAACTAGGCCGACGTCTTCGAGAACTTTGAGAACATAACCTTCGCTCTGTTGCACGGTGTCTGGGGGTTTGCCGGGCCAAATCGTACAAATCCGCCTGTCCCGTGTCAACGGATGAGCCGTGGTAATCGCCCAAACCGCAGCGCGGCTGTTACGTTGACATTACTGAGATCGCGGCAGTAGCTGGTGGAAGCGTGACCTCGGGAACCGGTCACGTGGACAGTGTGTCCGTGAGCGGTTCGAACGTAACGATTAATCTCAGCGGCGTAACCAGCGCAGAACGACTGGTTGTGACGCTTACTGGCGTCAATGACGGCACAACGGTCGGCACGGCAGCGATCACTATGCCCGTCCTGGTCGGAGACACGACCGGAAACGGTGTGGTTAACTCCAGCGATATT
>JBEEHZ010000114.1:0-5114 GCA_041167705.1 Verrucomicrobiota bacterium
AGGATTCGGCCATTAGTTCCGAGCGCGCTGATTATTTCGACGCCGGCGTTACCCAAAAGATCATGGAAGGTTGGAATGTCGGCCTCGATGCGTTTTACAAAAGTTCGCATTCCACTCTCGACGAAGGCCAGTTTGGAGCGGCGCTCATTCAATCGTCGTTCAATTACAAACGCGGCAGAATTTATGGCGGCGAATTCACGACCAACTACGATCACGGTCCGTTTTCGGCTTATGGAAACTTGGCATGGGGATGGGCCCGCGGCACGCATTGGAGTTCTTCGCAGTTTCTATTCGCCCCAGACGAGTACGCCTTTGTTAAAAAGCATTGGATTTTTCTCGACCACGACCAGCGGGTGACGGCTTCGACTGGTGCCTCCTACACTTGGAACGACTGGAAGGCGGCGGCCGATCTGCTCTACGGAAGTGGACTTCGAAGAGGCTTCGCCAATACGAAAAGCGTGCCCGATTACACAACTGTGAACTTGTCACTTCAGCGAAATTTCAAAATTCCGCAGCTCCCAGGCAGCTTTAAAATCCGATTCGATATCACGAATCTGTTCGATGAAGTTTACGAATTGCGCGATGGCAGCGGCATTGGCGTCTTCGCCCCACAATTTGGCCCGCGCCGCGGATTCTACGGCACGGTCGCCTACGATTTTTAGGACCTTCACTAAAACGGACGTTGGCCATTCGCGCGCGAGTCGCCGCGGTGTTATCGGTGTTCCTCAAGGAGTGGAAATGAGGAACTTCGTTTTGGCAGTGGTTACGATTTTGTCAGCAACAATCGCTTCTGCGCAGCAGTTGGCGCCCAGCCCGAATTCAACACCGGCCGCGTCGCCCGATGTCGAAGAGTTGCGCCAGCAAGTTCAAGCGCTGACTGAGACAGTGAAAGAGTTGAAGCAACAGATGAAAGAGCAGCAAGCTGCGATCGGGAAAGCGAATGGAAGCGCGCCTTCGCCATCGCCAGATCCAGAAGCGTCACCTGCTGTCGCAGTAACTTCGCCGTCCCCGGCCGCGAGCGCGGCCGCGCATTTCGCGACCGAAGATGCGGCGGTCGTTTCATCGACATCGAACGCGCCCGCCGCGGCGGGTCCAAACGTGAACGCAAACGGAACGGCCGTCTCGGGAAATTTCCCGACGAGCGACACCTCAGTCGTTTCGTCGGCGCCGGAAACGATTTCCAGCACCGGAACTGGCGCCTCCTTGACTCAACCGATCTCGATTGGCGGCGGAGGCAAAAATTACATGAACGTTTCGTTCGATGGAATGTTTGCGCTCGCCGGCTCAACCGCGCGTGACCTCGATCACATCGAAGTGGGCGACCACGATCCGCAGCAGCGCGGTTTCAATGCGCGCAACATCGAACTCGCGTTTGATGGCGCGGTCGATCCTTACTTCGAAGGGTTCGCCAACATTGTTTTCAAGCTCGACAACGACAACCAAACCGAAGTCGAACTCGAAGAAACGTTCCTGCAAACAACCAGCCTCCCTTTCAACCTGCAACTCAAAGCGGGACAGTTCTTTTCTGCCTTTGGCCGGATCAATCCGACACATCCACACACCTGGGACTTTGCGGACGCGCCGCTCGTGCACGGCCTTTTACTTGGGCCGGACGGTTTGCGCGGTGTCGGCGCGCAAATTTCCTGGATCGTGCCAGTGCCGTGGTACTCGCAACTGATTCTCGGCGTCCAAAACGGACGTGGCGGGACGGGATTTTCGTTTCGCAATCCCGGCGACAACGGAATGTTTTTCGATAGGCGAACAACCGATCGCGAACTGCGTGGGTTGCAAGATCTCGTTTGGATTCCGCGCTGGGAAAATTCGGTCGATCTAAGTCCAACGCAGGTGGTGCTGGCCGGAGTCTCAGGCGCGTTTGGATCGAACGAGACTGGCGCGAATTCGCGGACCCAAATTTACGGCGCGGATCTTCTCTACAAATGGAAAAGCGCGAACGCGGAAGGCGGGTTCCCGTTCGTGAAATGGCAGACCGAATTCATGTATCGACGATTCGAAGCCGGCCGCGGCATCGACGAATCATTTCCGGTCGCGGAAACATTTCATGACTGGGGACTCTATTCCCAGGTGCTTTGGGGATTCAAAAAAGGATGGGTCGCCGGGATTCGCGGCGATTACGTGGACATGGAGGATTCCAGGTTCACGGACGACATCGATCGACAATCGCGTTCGCGGATCAGCGCGAACCTGACCTGGTATCCTACCGAGTTTTCAAAAATCCGTTTGCAGTACAATCACGACTTTCTCTACGAAAACTTTTTTCTCGCGGATCGCGACGTCGATTCGGTCTTTCTCCAGTTCGAATTTATTCTCGGCGCACACGGTGCTCACAAGTTTTAGCTTATGAAAAAACTCTTGTTAATTCTGTCCGCCGTTTCTCTTTCCGCTCTCTCGACTCACGCCAAACTCAACGTCGTTGCCACACTTCCTGATTTTGGCTCGTTCGCGCGCGAAATCGGCGGAGACAAGATTGACGTCGTCGTTCTCGCGAAGGCGACCGAAGATCCGCACTTTGTCGATGCGCGTCCGAGTTTCGTCGTATCTCTGCGCAACGCCGACGTATTGATTGATGGCGGGGCTGAGCTCGAGATCGGCTGGTTGCCGCCGCTCTTGCAAAATGCCCGCAATCCAAAAATCGAGGTTGGCAAACCGGGACGCGTCCAAGCGTCTCAGGGAATTCGCCTGATGAATGTACCGACGAACGTTACGCGCGCCGCCGGCGACGTGCACGCGCTTGGCAATCCGCATTTCACGGTCGATCCGATTATCGCCAAAGCGATTGCCCAGCACATAGCGCAATCATTCGCCGCCCTCGATCCTGCAAACGCCGCATTTTACGATGGCAGTTACAAGAAATTTGAAGCGTCGATTAATGCGAAGCTGCAGGAATGGGGCGCAACCATGTTGCCGTTCAAGAACCAGCATGTCGTTGCCTATCACGATTCGTGGCCGTATTTCGCACACCGCTTCGGCATTAACATCGACATCTTCCTCGAACCGAAGCCCGGCATCCCGCCGTCTCCGTCGCATCTAACGGAAGTGATTGCGCAAATGAAAGCGCAGCATGTGAAAGCAGTGATCGTCGAGCCGTATCACGATCGGCGCATTGCCGAGAAAGTCGCGAGCGCGACCGGCGCGAAAGTGGTAGAACTTTCGCAATTTCCCGGCGGGATTCCAGGAACGGACAGTTACGTCAAGCTGATCGACACGCTCGTTTCGCGACTCGCTGCTGCGCTCAAGTAATATGTGGGAAGTAATGTTTTGGCCGATCGTGGCCTGCGTCCTCTTGCCGTGGCTCCTGGTTTATCTAGGCCTCCACGTCGTCCAGCGCGGCATCATTTTCATCGACATCGCCATGGCGCAGATGGCGTCACTTGGAATTTGTCTCGCCGTCCTGTTGCATCTCGATCTTGAGACGTGGACAACTTTCGGTATCGCGCTCGCTTTCACTTTAGTCGGCGCGGCGGTCTTTTCCGTGACGGGAAAACGTGCGAGTCAGATCCCGCAGGAAGCGGTCATCGGAATTTCTTACGTCGTTGCAGCGGCCGCCGCGGTTTTGTTGTTGAGCCGCGCGGCAGAAGGCGACGAAGAGATCAAGAACATGCTCGTCGGAAACATTCTGCTGGTGACGCCGCGGGAAGTTTGGGAGCGGTTCGCGCTTTTCGTTGCTGTCGGCATCTTCCATTTTGTCTTTCGTAAAAATTTCCTGCTCGTTTCGTACGATCGCGACGGCGCTTACGAAAAAGGGTTGCGCGTGCGCTGGTGGGATTTTCTTTTTTATGCCGTTTTCGGCCTGGTGGTAACGAGTTTTGTGCGCATCGCTGGCGTGCTTCTGGTTTTCAGTTATCTGATTGTGCCGGCGGTCTGTGGAATTAATCTCGCGCAGCGAATCGGCAATCGATTGTTTATCGGCTGGATCATCGCGCTGCTCGGCGGAGTCGCCGGACTGTTTTTCTCCTACTGGTGGGACTTGCCTTCCGGCGCGGCGATTGTTTGCACTTTCGGAGCGCTATTGATCGCCGTATCGGGCTACGCCCTAATTCGCGCTCGGCTTCGTCCAAATTAATTGCCAGGCTTTTTTTGCTGACCTCGCGATAATCGCGCTATCTTCGGGAAGATGAATCGGGCCGAGCATTCCCGTTTTCGGCATTCGCACAATTTCGTGGGCGACTTCACGAAAGGCGAACGCCGTACCCATATCGTGATTGCCATCACCGGCGTGATGATGGTGGTCGAAATTACGACCGGCGTTCTTTCTCACTCCATGGCGTTGCTGGCTGACGGGTGGCACATGAGCACGCACGTGACCGCGTTTCTCATCACCGCGATCGCCTACTATTTTACCCGCAGACACGCGTCGAACGAGCAATACAGTTTCGGGACGGGCAAAATCGGTGTCCTCGGAGGATTCGCCAGCGCCGTCGTGCTCTCAGTCGTCGCGCTGTTGATGGCCGGCGAATCCGTCCATCGCCTCTTTGTTCCTCTGGCGATTCATTTTGATGAGGCGATTGGCATTGCCTTCGTTGCGCTGACCGTGAACGTCGTCTGCGCACTTCTTCTCAAAGACGCTCACCACGATTCAGGGCACGAACACGGCGGACAAGATCGACATCATCATCATTCGCATCATCGCGATTTAAATTTGCGGGCGGCTTACTTGCACGTGCTGGCCGATGCCTTCACAACATTTCTCGCCATTGTCGCGCTAACTTCCGGGAAGTTCTTCGGCCTGGCCTGGCTCGATCCGGTCGTGGGCCTTGTCGGAAGCGGAGTCGTTTTTTCCTGGGCTTACCAATTATTGCGAGATACCAGCGGCATTTTGGTCGATCGAACACCCGTTTCGTCCGATTTGCCTGAGGAAATCCGACGCGCGGTGGAAAGCGACCGAGATTCAATGGTGACCGATCTGCATGTCTGGCAGGTCGGCGCCGGAAAATTTGCGGCCATCGTTTCGATCGTCGCCCACGAGCCCAGGCCGTCGGATTACTATCGCGCGCTTTTCCGCGAACACGACGAACTGGTGCACGTCACAATCGAGACCCAACACTGCCGCGAAGACCATCCCGCAATCGCGGGAGTGACCAGCTCTTGAACGGCCT
>JBEEHZ010000115.1:0-4187 GCA_041167705.1 Verrucomicrobiota bacterium
CCCACGGCGACTGCAACGCGAACACCGACAATCACACCTTCGGTGACGCCGACAATGACAGTTTCAGTTTCGCCGAGCAGCGTGATCGAAGGAAACAATGCCACCTTCACGATTTCGACTTCGGTTATCGTCTCAAAACCGGTAACGATTAACTACGTGATGCGCGGCACCGCATTCAACGGAAGCGATTACACGTTGAACGGAACGCTGGGGCAGGCGACCATTGCCGCCGGCCAACGTTCGGTGACAATTGCGCTCCATTCGATTGCCGATCACGTGAAAGAGCGAAGCGAAACCGCAGTCATGGCATTGGTAACCGGCAGCGGCTACAAGCTTCCGAAAAGCGGCGGAAAGGCGAGCCTGACCATTCTGAACGGGCCGTAGTGGAGGGCGTCCGCGCCGTCGGCGCCCAAAATTCTAGGGACACGACAGCGCGTGTCCCTCCCAGTTATTAAGCGCAATCATTTAACGTCGTTTAAAAATCGATAGCGGTCGGCGCGTGACCTGCTATTTTGCGCGCGCACAAACAATGAAACGAATATTTGCCTTATTAATTGGGGTGATGTCCTGCGCCGCATTCGCGCATGCCGGAGAAGTCCAAGTCCAAGCCACCATGATGACAAACCCGGAGGGCAAGAAAACGACGACATTCGCAGCGGACGCGCCCAAACTGTTTGCCGTGTTCAAAACCAAAGGTGTAAGCGATGGGGACAAGATTCGCGGGGTCTGGATCGCGGACGATGTAGGCGATGCCGCTCCAAAGGGAACGAAGATCGACGAAAAGACGTTGAATGCGGAAGGGGACACGGAAGACGGCGTGTTTTCGCTTTCCAAGCCCAACAACGGCTGGCCGGTTGGAAAATATCACGTCGAGATTTACGTGAACGACGAGCTGTTAACGAAACTGAAGTTCACGATTAACGCGGCAGCCAAGTCGAAGAAACATTCGGACGAAGAGGAAGAAGAGTCCGGCGACTAGTCCGAGCCGGACGGGCATTTAACTTCGACTTCGAACTCAGCCAGAAACCTGAGATCGGAACGCGTTATGCCAGTCGCATATCACGCTTTCGGCGACTGAATATGTTCCGGCCGCGGGCCGATCCCGATGAAACGCGCCGGCAACGAGCGCAGGGTCGGAAACCATTGCAAAAGCCTTACGAGAATAGGAAGCGAGTCTCCGCTCTTCGATTCCCGCCCGGTCACGACATTGCGATGAACGAATGTCTGCATCGCCTGGATCAGGCGCGTCGGCCATTCCCGGCGTCGTTGAATCTGCTCCAGCTCAGGGATCGAGACAGGTCCGGCTCTTAATTTCGCGGCGAGTAAATTCGCAGTCGCCACCGCGTCCTGAAGGGCGAGATTGATGCCGACGCCACCCGCGGGGGACATCGCGTGCGCGCTGTCGCCAATGCAAAGCAAGCCTTCACGACACCATTTTTTCAGACGATTAATCTGCACGGTGAGCAATTTAATTTTCGACCAATCGTCCAACTCAGTGATGCGATCCTTCAAAAAAGGTGCGAGCGAGACGATTTCGCCGTGCAAAGAGAGGAGGCCGCGCTGTCTGGCAATTTCGATGCCGCCCTTTGGAATAACGAAGCCGGCCTGGTAATAGTTTTCCCGGTCGATCAGGACAAGCAGCTTCCCGTGACGAAAGAATCCGAATAATTGCTCAGGATCGCTATCGCGTTTGGAAATGTGCATCCAAAGAACATCGATCGGAACTCCGATCTCTTGAATCTCGAAACCCGCGCGTGTGTGCGTGATGGCCTGACGGCCGTCCGCGCCAATGACGAGGTCAGCATTAATGTCACGTTCGCCTTGCGGTGTCTTCGCACGCACGCCGACTACTCGATCGCCTTCAATGATTAGATCGACAACTTCGTGCTGCATGTGAAGCGCGAAGCTGGGAAAACGCTTCGCTTGCGCGGAAAGGAAGTTCAGAAAATCCCACTGTGGCATGAAAGCAATGAATTTGCAGTGCGTCGGTAGACGCGAGAAATCGGCGATGCTCGCGATATGACCATTAAAAATCCCCCTCAACCGGGAGAATTCCTGGTGCGGCAACTTGAGAAATTCTTCGAGCAATCCAAGCTCATGCATCAATTCGAGGGTGGAGGGATGAATCGTGTCGCCGCGGAAATCTCGAAAGAAATCGGCGTGTTTCTCCAGCACCATCACCACCACACCGGCGCGCGCCATTAAATAGCCGGCCATCATTCCGGCTGGTCCACCGCCGACGATCACGCATCGCGTTCGGATTTCGGGAAGTGCGCTCATGATTTCACTCTAAAGAAGTGTGTATCCGCAGATTTCACAGATCCTCGCAGATTAGAAATTGTTGAATGCAAAATCGATAGAGAAAAATCTGTGTAAATCTGCGTAATCTGTGGATGTTCTATTTGTGCGTTCTCGTTACGATGTAGTGATCCTCGGAGCCGGGCATAACGGTCTGGTCGCCGCGAGTTATCTCGGGAGCGCGGGGCTGAGCGTATTCTTATTAGAGAAGAACGATTACATCGGCGGGGCGACCACTTCCCAGAAGGTCTTCCCGGATTACGACGCCCGCCTGTCGCGCTATTCCTACCTGGTTAGTCTATTTCCCGAAAAGATCATTCGCGACCTCGGTCTGAAGCTCGAGCTCCGGCGGCGAGCCACCGGCTCATTCACCCCTTATATTAAGAGCGGCCAGAACCACGCCCTCCTGATCAGTAACGTCGACGAAGAGCAAAGCCGGCGGTCGATTGTCGATCTTACCGGGAGCGAGACCGAGTTTGAGCAGATGAAAAGGTTCTACGATCTCTCCCGCATCTTCGCCGAGCACACCTGGGACACCTTGCTCGAGCCGCTCGTTTCAAAAGAGGAAATGAAACGGCAGTTCGCGGTGGATGATGTCTCCCGCGAAGCATGGCGAAGTCTGGCAGAAGAGCCGCTCGGTCGATCGCTGGAACGTTATCTTCAAGACGACTTGGTCCGCGGTCTTGTCCTGACCGACGCGAAAGTGGGAATCTTCACCCATCCGCACGATCCATCGCTCGTTCAGAATCGTTGTTTTCTTTATCACTTGATTGGCAACAAGACCGGCGAATGGAAAGTGCCGGTTGGCGGGATGGGCGCGGTCGCGCACGAATTGGAACAAGCGGCGCGAAGTGCCGGCGCTGAGTCGTTAACGAATGTCTATCTTGTCGATGTCGATCTTAAGGGGAAAAAGAAAACCGTAGAGTTTCAAATCGATGGAAAACAGCAAACCGTCGAGTCACGGTTTCTGTTGGCAAACTTCGGGCGCAATGTGCTCTCGAAATATTCGGGCAAGACCTATGAGCCCGAAGCGGTAGACGAGGGGAGTGTGTTCAAGATGAACATGCTGCTGCGTCGATTGCCAAAATTGAAGGCGAAGAAGTATCCGTCAGAGCAAGCCTGGTGCGGCACATTCCATAGCGACGAAGGCTACGAGCAAATGAATGCGAGCTACGAGCAGGCCGCCAAAGGACGGTTGCCCGAGAGAACGCCTTGTGAGGTTTATTGCCACACCCTGACCGACAACAGCATTCTGTCGTCGGAGCTGCGCGAACAAGGTTTCCACACGATTACACTTTTCGGACTCGACGCGCCGTATTCGTTGTTCGCAAAAGACAACGAAACGATGCGCAACCAAGCGGAGAAAAAATTCCTCGCGAGCATGAACCAATGGTTGGAAGAACCGTTGGAGGATTGCCTCGCCGTCGCCCGCGACGGGAGTCTTTGCGTCGAAAGCAAGAGCCCGGTCGATATCGAGAATTCGCTGGGCATGTATCACGGCAACATTTTCCAGGACTCGCCGACGTGGCCGTTCGCGACAAAGAAGGAACAAGTCGGGACCTGGGGAGTTGAGACCGAATGGGAAAATGTTTTTCTTTGCGGCTCAAGCGCGCTCCGCGGCGGCGCGGTCAGTGGAATTCCTGGACATAACGCCGCACGCAAAGTTTTGGAGATCGTAAAGAAAACGCCCAACTCTCAACGTCCAACGCCGAATGTCGAACTCAGCAAATCATTCTGACGTCGGATCGATCGAAGCGATTATCGCGGCCGCGTATGATGTGATTTCCGGGCCGGCGGGAAAGAAGCGCGACTGGGAGCGGGAGCGAGCGTTGTTCTGGCCGGGAGCCCGATTAATCCCAACCGCGACGGTACCGGGAAGAAACGACGTC
>JBEEHZ010000116.1:0-6351 GCA_041167705.1 Verrucomicrobiota bacterium
TCAAGCGAATGACGCCGCGCGCCCGTGGCAGCGGCAGCCGGATTTTGAAACGCACGAGTCACATCCGGATCGTTTTGACGGACGACGTCGCGATTGAGACGCGGGAAACGAAAAAGGCGAAACGCGATCAGCAAAAGAAGACAGGCGAAGGCGGAGAGAAAACCGCCGCCGCGAAAAGAGGTAAGAAAAAGACTGCGAAAGCGGCCAAGAAATAAATTTTATGGGACAAAAAGTTAATCCAATTGGATTCAGACTTGGCGTAAACCGCGACTGGCGTTCGCGCTGGTACGCGTCGCCGCAGGAGCTGCCGGGATTTCTGCACAGCGATCTTGAGATTCGCGCTTACGTGAAGAAGAAGCTGCAATACGCCGCAGTTTCGAAAATTGTCATTGAACGCGCATGGAATTCAATTCGCGTCACAATTCACACCGCGCGACCCGGCATCGTCATTGGCCGCAAAGGCGCCGAAATCGAAAAAATGACGGAAGAAATTTCGAAGATGGCGCAGGGTAAACAGATCAAGATCGACATCCAGGAGATCAAGACGCCGGAGTTGGATGCGCAATTGGTTGCGGAAAACGTGTCGCTGCAAATCGAGCGTCGAATCGCCTACCGCCGCGCGATGAAAAAGGCGGTGCAAACGGCGATGGACTTTGGCGCGGAAGGAATTCGTCTGCGTTGCTCGGGTCGGTTGAACGGCGCGGAAATCTCGCGCTCGGAATGGTATCGCGAAGGGAAAGTTCCACTGCACACCTTGCGCACGCCGATCGACTACGGATTTGCCGAAGCAAACACGGTTTATGGCAAGATCGGCGTGAAATGCTGGATGTGTAAGAAGGAAGAGGCGCCGAGCGAAGCGCCGGTTGCAATGGCGCCTCCGCCCCCGCCACCGCCGCCAGCTGAACCGGTCGAAGTCTAGGATTTTTATGCCGTTGATGCCGAAACGAGTGAAGTATCGGAAGTCCCAGCGGGGAAGCCGCAAGGGGACTGCTTCGCGCAATCTTCGAATCAATTTCGGCGAGTTCGGCCTGCAAACGCTCGAGCGTGCGTGGATCACGAACACGCAGATCGAAGCCGCGCGTGTGGCGTTAACCCGCAACATGAAACGCAAGGGCAAGCTGTGGATCCGGATTTTTCCGGACAAATCAGTCACGGCGCGTCCGCCGGAAACGCGAATGGGAAAAGGAAAGGGTCAGCCGGAGTTTTGGGTCGCAACCGTGAAGCCAGGAAACATTTTATTTGAGCTCGACGGTCTGACCGAATCGGTCGCGCGCGAGTCGCTGCGACTCGCGGCGGACAAATTGCCGGTGCGGACGAAGTTTATCAGCCGCCACCACGTGGCCGCGGCCTAACGAACATGAAAATTAAAGAGATAATCGAGATGAGCACGGACGAGCTTTTGACGAAACGGCGCGATCTTCGTCAGGAGCGGCTCCATCTGCGTTTGCAGCAGCAGAGCGGACAGCTCGAGCAACCGAGCCGTTTGCGTTTGCTGCGTCGCGATGTGGCGAGAATCGAAACAATACTGTCCCGGCGCACGAACGAACCACAGACCATTCCCGCGGAACCAAAGGCGAAGAAGAAGAAATAATTTATGGCCGAGCAAGCAACACAAGATCAACAATCGACGGCGCAACCGCCGCCATTGCCGGCGAAATATACTCGCGCTGTGCGCAAGACGCGGGTGGGCGAAGTGATTTCCGAGCGGATGAACAAAACGATCGTCGTGCGCACGATCACGCGCGTGCCGCATCCGAAGTTCGGCAAGATCGTGAAGCAGATCCGAAGATTTTATGCGCACGACGAGGAGAACAAGGCCAAGACCGGAGACACGGTGCGGATCATGGAAACGCGGCCGCTGAGCAAATTGAAACGTTGGCGATTGGTGGAGGTTCTCCAGAAATAATTTTTATGGTGCAGATTCGATCCAGACTCGATGTGGCCGACAATACCGGCGCGCGGATGGCGACAATGATCGGCGTGATCGGCAAGGCAACGCTTTATGCCGGGATCGGAGACGTCATCACCGCGAACGTGAAAGAAGCGAGCGCAACGGGCACCGTGAAAAAGGGTGAAGTCGTTCGCGCGGTCCTCGTTCGGACACGGCAGGCAATTCGTCGTGATGACGGCTCTCTTCTGCGATTCGACAACAACGCGATCGTAATTATCGACAAAGATTTGAATCCTCGCGGAACCCGCATTTTCGGTCCGGTCGCGCGCGAACTGCGCGAGCGCAATTTCATGAAAATCGTTTCGCTGGCTCCGGAGGTTTTATGAGCCGGATGAGGTTTCACGTTAAGAAGGGCGACGAAGTCGAAGTGATCTCCGGGAACTTCAAAGGTTCGAGCGGCAAAATTCTCGAGGTGTTGCCAAGTAAACAGCGAGTACTGGTCGAAGGTGTGCGGATTATTAAAAAGCATCTGCGCAAATCGGAAGATAATCCGCAGGGCAAAATCGCCGAGCGCGAAGGTCCGATTCACATCTCGAACGTGAAACTGATCGAGCGCGAGAAGAAGGCCGAAAAGAAAACCAAAACGAAGCCGAAGAAAGAGGCTGAGAAGAAGGCGGCGTAATGGAAAACGAATTTTACCGTCATTACAAAGACCGCGTAGTGCCCGCTTTGCGCGAACGGCATCAGTATAAGAACGTCCACCAGATTCCGCGGGTCGCCAAAGTGGTGATCAACACCTCGGTTGGTTCGCAACCTGACATCAAGCAGGCTTTGGATGAAGCGAAGGCGGAGCTGGCGCTGATCACTGGTCAGCAACCGGCCGAGACCCGCGCGAAAAAGAGCATCGCCAATTTCAAATTGCGCAAGGAGCAGATTATCGGGGCGAAAGTGACGCTGCGCGGCGATCGGATGTACGAATTTCTAGAGCGATTGATTAAAGCTGCGCTCCCGCGGATTCGAGATTTCCGCGGTGTTTCGCCCCGCTGTTTTGACGGGAACGGCAATTACACACTCGGGGTCCCCGACCAGACAATCTTTCCCGAGATCGAGATGGACAAAATTAAGCGCAACATCGGTTTTGATGTTACAATTGTGACCACCGCGCGGACGGACGAAGAGGCCAAATCGCTTTTGAGCGAATTGGGAATGCCTTTTTCCGATCGCGCGAAAAAGCCGGCTGCGCAAGCCGCCTGAATTTCATGAGTACCGTTACAGATCCAATTGCAGACCTGCTTGCTCGCATGCGCAACGGCGCGCAAGCGCAGAAGATCGAGATCTTCGTGCCGTATTCCAAGCTGAAAGCCGAAGTCGTCCGGATTTTGAAGAACGAAGGTTACATCAGCGATTACGAAGTCGACACGAAGGCAGCGCATCCGCGGATCAAGATCACGAACAAGCTGGTCGATCGCACCTGCGCGATCGCCGGATTGAAGCGGGTCAGTCGGCCCGGTCTGCGGCGTTACGTTGGTGCCGGAGAAGTTCCGCGCGTGCTCGGTGGAATGGGAACTGCAATTTTATCGACGTCGCGGGGTATCATGTCCGGTCGTGAAGCCAAGAAACAAAAAGTGGGCGGCGAACTGCTCGCCTACGTTTGGTAAGTTTTATGTCGCGAATTGGAAATAAACCGGTCGACATTCCCGACAAAGTCAAAGTCAACATCGACAATGACGGCGGCGTTTCGGTGGAAGGTCCGAAAGGCAAACTGAACTGGAAGTTGCCGCGCCAAATCACGGGCAGCGTGAAAGACAATCACGTCTCAATCGCGCGCGGCGCGGAAACACGAAGCGTCAAGGCGTTGCACGGACTGTCGCGCGCGCTCGTGCATAACATGGTCGTCGGCGTGAGCGAAGGTTTTACGAAAAACCTCGAGATCGAAGGCGTAGGTTTCAAAGCTGCCGTGCAAGGCACGAACTTGAATCTCAGCCTCGGTTTTTCGCACCCGATTCTGTTTCCGATTCCAAAGGACATCAAAATCACAGTTGCCGATAACACCAAGATCACGATTCAAGGCGCGGACAAGAAGGTGGTGGGCCAAGTCGCAGCGGACATTCGCCGCTATTATCCGCCGGAGCCGTACAAGGGCAAAGGCGTTCGCTACGCCGGCGAACAAATCCGCCGCAAGGAAGGCAAGACCGTCCAGTAATTTTATGGCGACATTCAATCGAAAAGCAGCGCGTGAGCGTTTGCATCGGCGAATCCGGAAGAAGATTTCAGGCACGTCGGCGCGGCCGCGTTTGTCGATCTACTTTTCGGGCAAGCATGTTTACGCGCAGGTGATCGACGACGACGCAGGCAAGACGTTGATCGCAGCATCGACCGCCGAGAAGGACGTGCTTGGAAAAAATAAAGCCGCTGCCAATCGCGCGAGCGCCGAAGTTGTCGGCAAAGTGATTGCCGAGCGCGCTCTTGGAAAAAAGATCGACAAAGTCGTGTTCGATCGCGGCGGATTCCAATATCAAGGCAAAGTAAAAGCGCTGGCCGATGCGGCCCGCGAAGGTGGATTAAAGTTTTAATTTCATGGCAGCACCAGGACAAGGCAGACCAGGACAAGGCAGACGACCAGACTCCCGTCATCAGGACAGAACGCCGGCGGCACGAGGCGACACAACCGAGAAGGTCGTGTTCATTAACCGCTGCGCAAAAGTCGTGAAGGGCGGACGACGTTTTAGCTTCAGCGCCCTAATCGTGGCTGGCGATCACGACGGCAGCGTTGGAGTCGGATTCGGAAAAGCGAATGAAGTTTCGGAAGCGATCCGGAAAGCTTCCGAGTCCGCGCGGAAGTCGATGGAAAAAGTTTCGCTTCACGAAAACACCATTCCGCACGAGACGATCGGCCAGTTCGGTGGCGGTCGTGTTCTACTGCGACCGGCATCGCCGGGAACCGGCGTGATCGCCGGCGGCGGTGTGCGCGCGGTTGTTGAAGCGGCGGGAATTCGGGACGTGCTTGCCAAATCCCTCGGCTCGAGCAATCACGCGAATGTGGTGAAGGCGACAATCGTAGCGTTGAAATCGTTGCGTCGCAAAGATGAGATTTTCAAGGTGCGCGGAATCAAGGGCGGCGACGGAAAGGCAGCCGCGCCAACGACATGATGCGCTTACATAATCTCAGGCCGCGTCCGGGTGCGCATCATCGGGTCAAGAGACTCGGTTGCGGCGAAAGCTCCGGTCACGGAAAAACCAGCGGCAAAGGCCATAAAGGTCAAAAGGCGCGCTCGGGCGGCAGCATTCGTCTTGGATTTGAAGGCGGTCAGATGCCGCTGATTCGGCGTTTGCCGAAACGTGGTTTCAATAACGCCGCGTTTCATTCGACTTACGCAATCGTCAACTTGAGCGATCTGAATGAATTCAAAGCGGGCACGGTTGTGAACGAGGAATTGCTGCGCGAATCGAAGCTCGTGCGTGGCAACGTGGCGGGCATAAAAATTTTGGGCGACGGAGAGTTGAAGCACGCGCTAAAAATCGAAGCGGACAAAGTAAGCGAATCGGCCAAAGCCAAGATCGAGAAGGCCGGTGGAACGATCACCATGCGCGAGCCGGCAGCGCGAAAGCCCGCGGCGGGCGCGGACGATGTCGATCAAACGGCAAAGGAATCTGAGGGAGCGAAGCCGAAGGGAAGATCGACAACGAAGTCGCAGCCGAAGGCAAAAAAGAAGACGTCGAAGAAGCGCTAGCGTCAGCGTAAATTTTCTAAATGGTTTCGGCCTTTCTCAACACGGTCAAGATACCGGAGCTGCGGCGCCGAATTCTGTTCACTCTTGCCGTCGTAGTCGTTGTCCGACTCGGTGCAGCGATCACGACGCCCGGAGTCAATCAGGCCGTATTGCAGGAATGGTTTCGCAGTGCGCTAACCGAAAAATCGGGCGGGAATCTTGCGGCCTTGTTGAATTTGTTCAGCGGCGGCGCGCTGGAAAACTGCGCGATCTTTTCTCTCGGCATCATGCCCTACATTAGCGCGTCGATCATGATGCAGCTGCTTTCGGCCGTGATTCCGCAGTTGGGAAGACTCGCGCGCGAAGACGGCGGTCGCCAAAAGATCATGCAATACACGCGGCTCATGACCGTCGGGCTTTGCATTTTTCAAGGATACTTGCTCGCGATCTCATTTCAGCATCCGGAAGCGTATCGCGTGGCCTTGCCTGGAATCTCGGAGACGATTGCGCGGCTTGGAATTCCGTTGGTCGACGATCCCGGGTGGGTTTTTCGCGTCGTGACGGTGATTTCGCTAACGACCGGCACTCTGATGTTGATGTGGCTCGGCGATCAAATCACCGAGCGCGGCATCGGGAACGGAATTTCATTGATCATCACCATCGGCATCGTGGCACGATTACCGGCGGCGTTGGCGCAGGCTTGGAAGACATTTGTCCCGTCGTCACAAACCGGAACCAGCCAGGTCAATC
>JBEEHZ010000117.1:0-14789 GCA_041167705.1 Verrucomicrobiota bacterium
GAAATCATCAGACCGATGATGGTGAAAATGAAGCTCACGCGAACAATCTACGCGGCTCGGCCCGATTGTCTGGCTGAGGCACTGGAGGGACGGCCTCCGTGCCGTTCGAATAATTTAGGACACGACGGAGCGTGTCCCTCCAATTGATTAAGTGCCGTCGCTACCGATCGCTTCGACCGGGCAACCTTCCATCGCCTCTTTACAAAGGCCTTCTTCCTCAGGCGACTCCGGTTGCTTGTAAACGTAGGAATGGCCACCGTCGTCGTTGCGCTTAAAATTTGCGGGCGCCGTTTCCCGGCACAAATCGCAGTCAATGCATTGTTCATCGACATAGAATTTGCCGGCAGCATTTTCGGGATATTTGTTGGCGGCATCGGCCATAATTTTCTCCGTTGAGGGAGTGGGAAGTTAGATGGAATCGCGCGAGTTGCAACTCAAAGGCCAAGGGCCTTGCGAGCGTCGCGGGCGAACTTGAAACCGCTGAAAGGCGTGGCAAGATCGACATCTTTCGCCAGGGCAAGGACTTGAAAGGTTCGGCCGAGCATTTCGGGGTGTAGAAGCGTTTGCAATTGGCGTTTGGTCTTTGCGTCGGCTTGGTCGAACAACCACGGAAACTCGGCCACGATTCCGGTGACGAAATGGTGCTGATCCGTGAAGCCAGCGACGCGTAATCCAATTGCTTCAGCGCGCTCCGCCACGTCTGTCCAATTCACGTGCGCAGTGATGTCGGCCTGGCCGATCTCCTCAAATGGAGAATCGAGACGCCGATGTTTTGCGCGCACTTGCAATACCTCACGAAATTCAGTCCGCGAAAATCCGTAATCGATGACGATGACGAAACCGCGCTCTAACTTTGTTGAAAGACAATCAATCCAATCAAGCATCGCTTGGTTCAGCGGCGCGCCGGTCGGTCCTTCTACAAACACCAATTGGTCACCATCAAGGCCGACAAGTTTGCCGGGCACATTTACCGGCATGGCGTCGAGCAACTCGTTTGAAAAATGAATGCCAGTGAACGCGTCTAATTCATTGCATGATTTTTTCCACAACACGCGATCTCGGAACTGCTGCAGCATTTCCGATTGCCGATCTTGCAAAGCGGAAAACGGTTCGACGATCTGGTAGCGCAACGCAGAGAAAAATTCCGGAAATCGCCGCTGGGTTGATTCCAGAACATCACGGGCGAACTGACCGTGATGCGCGCCTTGTTCGACGATTAAGAAATTGACGATCTTGCCGAGCCGCTCCCAGATCTCGGCGAATTGCGCGGCAAGTAATTCTCCAAAGAGCGGACCGACGCTAACGTTGGTGAAATAATCGCCGCGCCGTCCAATTGCAGCGCGGTCCCTCGAATAATAACCGTACCCCGGATGATAAAGCGCCTGCTCCATGAACCAGGCAAAAGATTGTGGGCCGCGCTTTTCTATTTCGGCGCGAATGAATTCAACGAGCTCAGCTTGCAATCTGAAAACGTCGAACGTCCCCGGCCGAACGTCCAATGCGGCAAACGCAGCACTCTGAATTGTAGATTGGATGTTGGGCGTTGAGCGTTCGGCGTTTGCTGCCTAAGTTGCTGCCCCTGCCGCGCTGTGAGAAATCCCTCGACCAACCAGTATCTAACCCCGCCGCCGGGCTATCGATTCCGGCCGCCGTGGTATACACGCCCGGAATTTTACGTTCCGATCACGGTTGCGGCTTTCGTCATCGGCGGCCTCGCGATTTTAGTTTCGATGAATCTGGCCGATTTGAGGAACCAGGCGGCCACGTTCGATCTGAAAAAGCTCGAGCAAATGGAATCGGCGAGCGTGATTCTGGATCGAAACGACAAAATCTTCGGCCAAATCTACGTCGAGAATCGTGAGACGATCCCGTACGAACAGCTGCCGCGCGATCTGGTTAACGCCATTGTCTCAGTCGAGGACGCCAAATTTTACCAACATCACGGCTACGCGCTTTCGGGAATCCTCCGCGCGACTCTCAAGAATCTGGTCGCCGGACATGTGCGCCAGGGCGCGAGTACGATCACGCAACAATTGGCGCGCAACAGTTTTGCGCTCAAAGGAAGAACGTTCCGCCGCAAACTGCTCGAGATTTTTGTCGCGCGCAGGATCGAAGACAATTTCAACAAGCAGAAGATCCTGGAGCTTTACCTCAACCGGATTTACTTCGGCGGAGGTCTTTATGGCGCGGAGGCGGCCGCGCGCGGTTATTTCGGCAAACCTGCGCGCGAATTGTCGTTGAGTGAATGCGCCACGCTGGCGGGTCTGGTCAAAAGCCCGAACCGGCTTTCTCCGTGGGCGGACAAAGCGGCCGCGCGCGATGCCCGTAATTACGCGCTGACGCGAATGCGCGATCTCGGTTTCATCGACAGTTCCAAATACGCGGCCGTGCAGGCGCAGGAACTCGTGGTTGGAAATCGTCAAAACGCGCAGGGCCAAAACTACGCGGTTGATTATATCCGACAGCAAGTGATCAACGCGGTGGGATGGGACCGCGCCATGAATGAAGGCTTTCGCATTCACACGACGATCGACAGCGAACTGCAAAAGGTCGCGGAAGAATCGCTTCGGAGGAATCTCGATAAAGCCGAGCAGCATCCAGGTTACGATCATCAAACTTACGCCGAATACGCGGCGAGTTTTCGCCAGGCGAAATCGAGCGGAACGGCAACCGCGCAGCCGGCTCCGGAATATCTGCAAGGCGCGATCATAGGGCTCGACAATGAAACCGGTGGAATTCTTGTCCTCGTGGGTGGCCGCGATTTTGAGCACAATCAATACGATCGCGCGCTGCAGGCCAAACGTCCCGCCGGGACGGCAATGTTACCGTTTGTTTACGCGACCGCGTTCGAACAGGGAATGTTTCCCGGAACTCTGGTTGAAGATTCGCCGCTCGATAATCGCGCCGTGATGATTGGCGGAATGACCGGAATTCTTGGGGAATGGGGTCCGGAAAGCGCGGACAATCGCTACGAAGGCACAATGACAGCGCGGCAAGCGCTGGCGAAATCAAAGAACGGCGCCAGCGTCCGGATCGGAACGGAAGCGGGTCTCGACGAGTTTTTGCAGCTTTGTCGAACGGCGGGAATTCGTTCGAGCCTTCGCCCATATCCGGCGACATTGCTTGGCAGCAGCGAAATCACATTGGCCGAGCTCGCTCTCACCTACACGATTTTTCCGAATGGCGGCTCGCGCGCAATGGCGCCGCACATTTTGGAACGCATCGAAGAAAAGGACGGCACGGTCTGGCACGCGCAGCGGGAGAGCAGCACCAGGCAAAACGTTATCAAGCCCGAGACCGCTTACGAGGTGCATTCATGCCTGGTGGATGCGCTCGAGACCGGAACGGGAAAGGCCGCGCGCTCGCAATTTGGGCTGAAGAAAATTCCAACAGTCGCGGGCAAGACCGGGACCGCTTACGATTTCACTGACGCGCTTTTTGCAGGTTACGACAGCAACTTCACTTGCGCGGTCTGGGCGGGCTTCGACAAACCACAAAAGATTTATCGCGGCGCGTTTGGCCGGGAACTGGCATTGCCCGTGTGGGTCGATATCATGAACACGGCGGCCGCGCGTTATGCGCCGCACGAGATCAAACGCCCGCCCGGTTTGAAAGACGTCGAGATTTGTTTGCGCTCGGGAATGCTCGCCACCGACAAATGTTACGACACGGTCAAAGGCGCGACGGGCGATTCGGTTCAAAAGCGCACGACTTACACCGAAATTGCGACGCTGGCGCAAATGCCAACCGAGACCTGTAATGTTCACGGCGAACCACGCGCGCCTGTGCTTGCGGACGCACCTGCCGCTGAAGTCCCCCGTGCTCAACTCGCCGCTGACTTAACTGAAGTGAAACCGGTGATCATCAAGAGTCCGACGCTATTGGCGGAAAACGATCCTTATAACTCGACGAAATCCGTCGCGAAAATCGACACCGACGACGACGAACAGGACGTGGAAAAAGAGACTGCGCAAAAGGTCGACAATCGACCGCCAGTCGCGACTCACGATGAAGTTCTAAATCAAGAGGCGAACAAAACGAGCAGCACCGATGACGGAAAACCGATCTTGAAAGCGATCCCGGTCCAACCCCAACCGAAGGAGACGCCGCTCGAGATCCGCCGCGCAATTCCAGTTGGGCCGATGGATGAAGTGGAAGAAGGAACGCTATTGAAGGCCGCCGTTCCTTCGCCAACCCGCTCTGACGACGAATAGAATGGCGTCAACCGACGCAACTGATTTTCGGCTAAGCGTCCTCAATCCCGGCGGACACGATCTCGAACAATATTTTGACGAGCCGGTCGGTCCGAATGACACCGGGCATCCGCCGATCAATCTTCACGCGTTCGCCGCTTGCACGCGCGGTTCGCTTCACCGAACGACAAAGAATGCGATCGAGGAAAAAGGTCCGATTCTTCTCATACTTCGCGGCAATTTTCGGGCGACCGAACGCGCGCTGGTTGCGTGTCAGAAGGAGAAACGAACCGTCGCGGTTGCGCTAAAAGAGACCGGGCTCCATCAAATCGCAGAACAATTACGCGACCCGGGCAGGCTTGCCCGATTCATGCGGGTTGTGGCGCAGGCGGACGGGTGCCTCGCCACAACTCCGGAGGCCGCGGAGATTTTTCGCCGCGCCCGACCCGAACGGGAGGCCGACCGCGTCGCTTTCATTCCGACACCTTATCCGCTTGAAGACAAGCAATGGAATTTCATCGTTCCTCCTAACCAACAATCCGGAATTTTCATTGGGACGCGCGAGTGGGATGTGCCGTCGCGAAACCACCTCTCGGCTCTTCTCCTCGGACGAGAAATTTGCGCGGCGTCTGACGAACCGGTCACCGTCTTCAATCTCGATCGCCGAAAGGGCGAAAAACTTTTGACCGAATTGAAATTTCCGCCGGGAAAATTGCGCGTTCACGATAAGCGCGAACCATACGCCGATTACTTGCGCGAGGTCGCGCAGCACAAGATCGTCCTGCAACTCGACCGCAGCCGCGTGCCGGGACAGGTCGCGGGCGACGCGCTCCTCTGCCGAACGATTTGCGTTGGGGGCGATGGCGCGATTGACCGGCTCGCATTTGCCAATTTTTGCGGAGAAGGACGGACGACCGCGCAACTCAAGACTATTGCCCTCGAGCTGCTCAAGAACACCGCCGGGCGCGCGACCGCGATTGTCGAATCGCAATGGCGGGCGGCCGAGCGTATTTCGTTTCCGGCAATTCAAAAACAATTGGCGGTTTTCTTCGAGCGGATCGGAAAACGGTAGGGCGACGCTCTGCGGAGCCACGGGATCTCGCGAATCTTGCCGGCTCGACAGAGTCTCGCCCTACCGAGAGACGCCAATCATTCCCAAATAAATTTCTTCAAGCCGGCGGATTTGGTTTTGCTGATCGAATTTCTGAGTCACCACATTCGCGCCATTGCGAGCCAGCCGCTCCAGAAAATCCCGATCTTTCACGGCCTTGAGCAAAGCGTGGGAGAGTGCCTTATAATCGCGTTCCGGGACCAAAATTCCGCTGACGCCGTTTTCGATCGCTTCCGGGATTCCGCCGTGATCGGTTGCGACCACCGGAAGGCCAGTCGCCATCGCTTCCAACATAGAGTTTGGAATGCCTTCCTGGTTTCCGTCACTGCCCGTTTCGCTCGGGTGCAGAAAAATGTGCGACGTATAATAAATCTCCCGCAATTTGTCCGGCGTAACAAAACCTGGAAGGGCCACGCGATTATCGATCTTTAGCTTGCGCGTCAATTCCTTGAGCTCTCGCAACATCGGGCCTTCGCCGGCGATGGTTAACATCGCGTTCGGATAATGTGAAAGAAAAGTTGTGAACGCGTGTAACGTTGTCGCCAGACCTTTCTTCTGGACCAAGCGACTCGCTTGGACGAAACGCCATTCGCCGTTCGCTGGAAACTCGCGCTCGCGAAATGGAAATTCCTGTAACGGGATGCCGGTGCGAACGATGTCGATCTTGTTTTCGTCACAACCAAGCTCGATCACGGCGCGCTGCAACGAGGCCGAGCGAACGAAAACTCGGGTGACGGCATCGAGCATCTGCTTCGTCGCCTTACGGTACGCGGGCTTTTCCATGTCCACCAAAACATCGGCACCGTGAAAGGAAACGACACTTGGCTTCGACCACGCCCGGATCAAGGGCAAAAGATGGACGGCGATGTGTCCGAAAAAAATGTGCAGAAGCTGCGCGTTCTCTCGATTCAGAATCGCCGTCAACGCGCTTACTTCTCGCGCTGAAATCTGCCACGGCTTACTTCGGACCTGTCGAAACCAGAAACGCCGCAAAAAATGCGTGGGCGGTTTCCCAACGATATCGATCTTATCGAACGGAAACCTGTCTGCGTTTTCGCGTTTCTGCGCGATGACAACTGGCCGAACGCGCTTCAGCCCGGTGATTTGCCGGTAGATGTGCAGCATCTCCGGCTTGAGAAAAGTCGCGCAGTAAAAAGCGGCGACCGGTCGTGGCTCAGTTGGGTCGCTCAATGTTTGGAATCAAACATCGAACAGAAAAATCAAAAATTAATTGTGAAGAGCTTGATCCCTTTCCACTTTCCGGTGTCGGGATCGAGTACCACGCTGTCTTCGGCCTTTCCGTATTGCGGCGGCGCTTTCGGATTCAACATTTGAAATGGATTTCCGCCTCGCGCCGCGCGCGGAAGAACGCCCTCGGTATTTTCTTTTCTGAGCGGCGGCGGAGTCGGCGCCGGCTTCGGACCCTTACGAGTCGTTGCCGTGAACGTTTTCGACGTTTTCTTCTGCGTCTGCGGCGATTGCGCCAAAACCAGGCTCGCAACCGTCATTAAAATCCCCAGCATCACGAGCTTCTTCATTTACTTTTCTCCGGTTAAGGCCGCGCAAGTTCTTGCCGGTTAGACTCCTCCGGCGCAGAATTGTCAAGATAAATGGATTATTTGGAAAAAGCCAGACGCGTTCTCGACATCGAAATCGTCGAGCTGCAACGGTTGCGCCAGCGGCTGGGCGATGACTTTTCTCGCGCCGTCGGCTTGATCAAAGATGCGGTGGATGCGCGCGGCAAAGTGGTCGTGCTCGGCGTCGGCAAATCAGGGCACGTCGGCGCCAAGATCGCGTCGACCCTGACCAGCACAGGATCGCCCTCGGTCGTGCTCGATTCGTTAAACGCGTTACATGGCGATCTCGGAATGGTGGCAGACGGCGATGTGGTCCTGGCGTTGAGCTCTAGCGGTGAAACTGAAGAGCTGGTGCGCATCTTGCCGGCGATCGCGCGATTCCAGGTGAAAATTATTGCGATGTGCGGCGATTCGGATTCGACGCTCGCCAAAAACGCTCACGTCGTTCTCGATGTAAACATCGAGCAGGAAGCCTGTCCGTTGAATCTGGCGCCGACTTCAAGCACGACTGCGATGCTCGCGCTCGGCGATGCGATCGCGATGGTTCTGCTGGAAGCGCGTGGATTCGACAAGGAAGATTTCGCGAAATTCCATCCCGGCGGAAAAATTGGACGCAGTTTGCTTATTCGCGTGCATCAGCTGATGCGGCCGCGCGAATCAATGGCTGTGGTTTTGCCAACGGCGACTGTCCGCGACGTTCTCAAAGCCATGACTAGTGTCCGGGCCGGAGCCGCGGTCGTGGCCGGCGAAGATCGACAACTCCTCGGGATTTTCACCCACGGAGATTTCGCACGGCATTTTCAGTCCGATCCGAAAGTGGGCGAACGCCTGGTCGCAGACTTGATGACGTTGAACCCGGTGACGGTACACAAAGACAAGCTCGCGGTCGAAGTTCTCAAATTACTCGAGACCCACCGGATCGACGATCTGGTCGTCGTTGATGACGACAAAGTCCCGGTTGGAGTAGTCGACTCGCAGGATCTCACCCGCTTGAAGTTGCTCTGAGCGCGTGTAGAGTCCGCGCTCCGTTTCCCTCAACTTTTTTACTTATGGCTGCAGCAAACGACCTCCGCCGGGGTATGGCGATAAAATACAATGGCAACGCCGCCATTGTCCTTGAAGTGCATCATCGCACGCCGGGAAATCTACGCGCCTTTGTCCAGGCGATTATTCGCTACATCAACACCGGCAAAAGCGCCGACGTTCGTTTTGGTTCCACCGACAAAGTCGAGCTGGTCGATATCGAGCGAAAGCAACTCGAGTTCAGTTACAAGGACCACAACGGCTACCATTTCATGGACCCGGAAACCTACGACACCATCACCTTGCACGACAATCTGCTCGGCGAAGCGAAAGATTATCTCGTCGAAAATCTTTCCATCCAAATCCTCTACGCCGAAGGCAAACCGGTCGAGGTTGAAATGCCGGCGTCGGTGAATTTGAAAGTGATCGAGTCCGCTGAAGGCCTGCGCGGCGACACTGCGAGCAACGTGACCAAGCCGGCGAAACTCGAGACCGGCAAAACAATCAACGTCCCGCTCTTCATTAAAGAAGGCGAGACAATCAAGATCGACACCCGCACCGGCGCCTACATGGGCCGGGCCTAGGCTCTTCCTCTTAATCTTATCCTTGGCCGGAACCGGTCCGTTTGCGCTACAATTGTCCGCGTGATCCGTGCTCAGCTGAATTTAGGTTAAATTAATGAATCGAAGATCGCCAATGGCTCGCGGATCCAAGTCATTACGTCGCGGAGTGAAAGTTCCACCCTACGTGGTCCCAACAAGAAGAGGCTCGGCGACGATGAGTCCGTTCATGGTCCCGACGCGTTGGGTGAAATTTGTCGTCGCCATTTTTCTCCTGCCCATCTGCGCAATTCTAACCC
Source organism: Verrucomicrobiota bacterium (assembly GCA_041167705.1). Taxonomy (GTDB): domain Bacteria; phylum Verrucomicrobiota; class Verrucomicrobiia; order Chthoniobacterales; family UBA10450; genus AV40. Next base: position 8,764 of record JBEEHZ010000117.1, read on the forward strand.
AAACGTTTTTCACCGTGTTCGCCCGCGCGACGATCGCGCAACGTTTGTGGGCCGGACAGGAATTCTGGTTCTTTTCGTTAGGCGCAGTGCTTTGGCTGATCGCGTTTATCGGTCTACCACGGCCAATCCTGCTTTACGTTTTCGGACACGAACTCACGCATGCAGTTTGGGTCTGGTTAATGGGCGGACGTGTCACTCGTTTTCGCGTCGGTCGGTCGGGTGGCCATGTTGTCACGGACCGCACCAATTTCTGGATCGCGCTCGCGCCATATTTTTTCCCGCTCTACAGCATCCTTGCGATCGCGATTTACGGCGCCCTCAGCATTTTTTTCAACGTCCAGCCCTACGGCCGGCTGCTTTACGCCGTGATCGGCGTGACTTGGGCGTTCCATCTCACCTTCACCTGTTGGATGATCCCGAAGAACCAAACCGATCTGCGCGATCACGGGACATTTTTTTCCCTGGTCGTAATTTATCTGCTGAATCTCGTGTTGCTCAGCGTGATGCTTGTTCTGGCCTCACCACACATCACGTTCGCAAGTTTCGGAGCCGACCTCGGGAAAAACCTTGGCAACTTTTCTCAATGGGTTGGCGACCTGAGCGACAAGTTCGTGCAAGGCGCGCACCATCCGTAATTCTTTGTAGCGGCGTTATATAAGCGTCGCATTAATCCGTTCGGCGGTGGTAGACCGCCGCTACAGGCGCGTGATGACCGCGAAAGGCAAGATCGACATCGCGTCGGCGATCCGAATTTGTCGATCTTGGATCGACAATTCTCGACCGGTAAAAATTTCGCGCCCGCGCTCGAGCGATAAGTTTTCCGGCAACTCGATCACTGTGTCTTTCCAACGATCACCGATTGGTGGAAAGCCGATTCGCGATGAAAGCCGCGGCACGATGACGATTGCCCAGTCGCGATCCAATTGTCGCGCGAAGCTGATGCAACAATCAGCGAACGAGCCACTCACGCGCAGCGGCAAATAATCTCCTCTTTGGAAAAGATCGACATGTTCGTTTCGAAAATGGAGTGCGCGCTGAGTTAGAAACATTTTGATGCGGCCGTCGGGCCAGTTTTGCAGAAGCTCCTCCGGCGCTTTGCTCGATAAACACGACAGCATCTCCGCGCGAACTTTGTAATCGACCGGGCGGCGATTGTCGGGATCGACCAGCGAGTAATCCCAGACTTCGTTGCCTTGATAAATGTCGGGCAGACCCGGCGAAGTCAGTTTGAGCAAAGTTTGCGCAAGCGAATTGATCGCTCCGAGTCGCGAAATCTCTTCCGCGACTGGAAGAAAAGTCGCCAAAAACTTGTTCTTCGGACCTGGCTCCAAAACTTTGGCAACGAATTCGCCCGTGGCAGCGAGCCACTCTTCGTTCGGCTGGATCCAGCTCGTGTTCAGCTTCGCTTCGTTCAACGCCTTCGTCATGTAAGCCTGAATGCGCTGGATGTACGCAGCGCCGACATTTGCCACCGGCGCCCCATTCGCCGCGACCGGCCAGGTGCCGAGCAATGTCTGATAAAGTAGATATTCTTCGTCTGGATCGGGCGTTTCCGATTCGTTGACGTCCTTCTTCCAGCGGCGATTCACCGTTCGCCAACGCTGTAACGAGCGCCGCCACAATTCCGTAATCTCCGAAATCGCGAGCATTCGTGCGCGCACATCTTCGCTCCGCTTGGTGTCGTGGGTTGAAGTCGCGAGCAACGTGGCCGGCCAGTTACGATGCCGTTCCAAGTTTCGTTCGTGAAAGGCGTCGACGCTCAGGCCGAATTGTTGCGGCTCGCCGCCCACTTCGTTTAGCGCGGCCAAACGGTTGTAAATGTAGAAGACCGTATCTTCGAGACCCTTTGCCATGATCGGCCCGGTGAACTGCTGAAATTTGAGCACGAAATGCATGTGCTCTTCGCGCGCCTGCGCATCCAGGTTTTCCGGAAAACGAAAAAGCAAGATGTCGCGGAGAAAATTGAAAATCGATTCCTCCATTGCAGGATTGCGACGTTTGGCTGAAGCGATCGCGCGCTCGATCACTTGTCGATCTTCGTCGCTTACCGGCTGGCCGGGCGCGAGATAAGTTCGATACACCGGGAAGCAGGCAATTGTTTCCCGCACCGCGCGGGCGAGAGCTTCAAAGGTGAAATCGCGATACCATCGGTTTTTCTCCGATAATCGGTCGAGCATGTTGCCGAGCACTTCGACTTCGTTCGCCAGCGCAAGCCGCATCACCAGGCGTTTCTTGGCATAAACCAGATGCCCGAAGTGCATGGTGTGGCCGATGAACCGATGAAAAGTCCTGGTCATCGTCGCTTCGGCCGCGGCGTCCACGAAAACGCCAGCGACTTGATTGGCAAAATCGTAACCAGTCGTTCCGTGAAGCGGCCAATCGGCACGAAGCTTTTCTGCGCCGCTCAGAATTTTTTCAGCGATCATGTAGACCGCGCGACCATCTTTCGGCAGCGGCATGCCGAGCACCTTGGCGCAACGCCGCTGGAGCGCCTCCAGATATTCCTTTGGCAAATATAAACCGTCGGGATGATCGATCCGCAGGCCGGTCACTGCTCCGGTCCGGACAAGATCGACAACCAGCTGGTGCGCGGCGTCGAACACTTCCGGCAATTCCATCCGGATCGCTGCCAGATCGTTCACGTCGAAAAAGCGGCGATAATTAATTTCTTCGGCCGCGACGCGCCAGAATGCGAGGCGATACGACTGCGCGTTGAGCAGCTCGTCCAAACGATCGAAGCTGCGCGGATCACCCGGCCGTCCGTTAATTTGATCGAGCGCCTTTTCAATCGCGCGCTGGACCTGCGGCGCTTCCTGACAACGCCGCTCCAAACGGCGTTTCACGATTTCTTTTTCCCGCGCGCGCTCGGCGATTTTTTCCGGGTCAGTCTCATTTCGGCGCGGCAAATATTCGAGCGCTGTCAGAATGCTCTGAAACTCGCCGTAAAATTCTTCGTCTTTGTATTGGGCGAGATTTTCCAACGCCATCTCGAGAACAAGACGATAAGTGCCGGGCGCGATCGGCAGTTTCTGATTTTGATAGGCAAGATAGAACGCGCCTTCTTCGAAACGCAGCTGTAGTTCGCCGCGTTCGAGGACGCGGCCATACTGGTCGCTCAGGATCGGGAGCAGAACTTTATCGCGCAGATCGGACTTGAGCGGCCGCCAATCGATATCGAAATACGGCGCATACATCGAGCTCGGGCCGTTTTCGAGAACGTCCATCCACCATTTGTTGTCGGGCTCGGCAATCCCCATGTGATTCGGCACGAAATCGAGCACCTGACCCATGCCGTGCGCATGCAGCTCCGCAATCCATGCGTCGTATTCCTCCTGCGAACCGATCGCCGCATTGAGTTTGTTGTGATCGGTAATGTCGTAGCCGTGCAAACTGTTCGCGCCGGCCTGAAAATAGGGCGATGCGTAAACATCGCTGACACCGAGCGAGCGCAAATACGGCACGATCTCGCGCGCCTGCGCGAACGTGAACCACCGGTTGAATTGCAACCGGTAAGTGCAAGTCGGAATCCGCGGATGTTGATTCTCTGTCATGTCATCCCGAGCGAATGCGAGGGACCTCTCGCAGGGAATTTACATCACACTTTCAAAATTGCGTAATCCAAGCTTCGACTGTGTGACACGTTAATGCGTGTCACATCTTCTCCGGCACTTTGATGCCTAACAAATCGAGACCACGCTGCAAAACGCGACCGGCTAGTTCACACAACGCGAGGCGGGAGCTGCGCACCGGTTCGTCCGATCTTAAAACTGGGCACGCTTCGTAGAACGCGTGGAAACTGTTCGCGAGCTCAAACAAATAATTCGCCAGAATGTTCGGCCGAAAATCATTCAGCACTTGCGGAACAATCTCGGCGAACTGACAAAGCCGCTTGGCCAAAGTTATCTCGGCCGCTTCGTTGAGAACAAACTTCTCGATCTTCGGGGCGACTTCGCCCGCTTTCCGGAAAATCGAACGGATTCGGACGTAAGCGTTTTGCAAATAAGGAGCGGTGTTTCCCTGCAGCGCCAACATTTTGTCCCAGGAGAAAACGTAATCAGTCATACGATATTGTGAGAGATCGGCGTATTTGACCGCGCCAATGCCGATCGTCCGCGCGATTTCGATCTTTTCTGCATCGGCCAAGTCGGGATTTTTCTCTTCGATGATCTTTCGCGCGCGCGCGCAGGCTTCTTCCAATACTTGGCGCAACGGCACATTTTCGCCCGAGCGCGTCTTCATCAGCTTCCGGTCTTCGCCAAGAATGTTGCCAAACGGGATGTGGCGAAAATCGGCTTTGTGTCCTTCCCGGCGCGCGATCTCAAATATTTGTTTAAAATGCAAGGTTTGCGGCGCGCCGACCACGTACCAAACCGTGTCGCGCTTCAGTTCGTTGATTCGATAATCCACCGTCGCGATGTCGCTGGTTGCGTAATTGAATCCGCCGTCGCTCTTGCGAATGATGCACGGCTTGTCCGCCAGTTCGGGAATATCGCGAAAGAAGACGACAACCGCGCCTTCGCTCACTTCCGCGATCTTCGCTTTGAGCAGTCGGTCAACAACGCCGGCCAAGCGATCGTTGTAAAAACTTTCGCCGCACTGGATGTCGTAATGAATGTCGAGCAATTGGTAAACGTGCTGGAAATCCTGCATCGAGAGGGCAACGCACTCGTTCCAGATATCGGTGTTTTCTTTGTCGCCGGATTGAAGCTTGACCAATTCCCGGCGGCACGCGTCTCGCACCGCCGGATCGGATGTCGATCTCGCGTTCGTCTCTTTATAAATGCGAACGATCTCGGCCAGCGCGTCTCGCTGGAGCGCTTGTCGATCGAGCAGATTTTTCCAGCCCCAGATCACCATTCCAAACTGCGTGCCCCAATCGCCGATATGATTGTCGCGGATCACGTCGTGACCGAGGAAAGTCGCGATCCGTGCGAGCGCGTCGCCGAGCGCGGTGCTGCGAATGTGGCCGACGTGCATCGGCTTGGCCACATTGGGCGAGCCGAAATCGATCACGATTTTTTTTGGAGATGTCGATCTTGCCACGCCCAGACGCTCATCGGCAGTGAGCTCCGCTGTTTTCTTGGCAATGGCGCCGGGCAATAAAGTGAAATTGATAAACCCTGCGCCGGCGACAGTTGGGGACTCACACAAATCGGCGACATCGAGATGCAGCAATATTTTTTCTGCAACAGCTCTCGGGTTTTCACCGCGTTGTTTTCCAAGCACCAACGCTGCATTTGTTTGATAATCGCCGAAACGCGGATCAGTCGCCTGGGTCAGATCGCCGGAGTTTGAAAATCCGGTCTTCGCCAGCGCGTCAGTCAATTTCCTGGCAAGAAGTGTTTGAAATGTCTCCATTATGCTTAATCAAATTGTAGCCGCATCGCTGCGTGAAGCGAGAAGGTGGATCGAGCAGTCGCTAATGCCAGTCCGGCTCGGACCTCGATGTTAGTTTTGGCGGCGAAGCCGCATTATTTCAGCATCGCCCGCGGAGCGGTCGATCCACCTCAGACCGCCGCTACAATTTTATTTTTGCGGACTTTCGCGAAAGATCGACAAAATCTCTTCGGTCGACTTCGCGCCGGCCAGTTTTTCCCGCGTGCCGCGGTCGTTTAGAAATTTCGCGATCGACGCCAGCGTGCGGAGATGGGTTTGAAACTGGTTCTTCGGGACAATGAAAAGGACGACGAATTTCACCGGCGCGTTGTCGAGGGCGTCGAACTCGATTCCCGCTGTCGACCTTCCAAAAGCCGCGACCACGTCATCGATGCGATCAGACGAGCAATGTGGAATGGCGATGCCGAACCCGATCCCCGTGCTCATCGTTTCTTCGCGCTGTTTGAGCGAGGCGAGGATGCTATCTCGATCGTCCGGTTTGATTTTATTGAGGCGCACGAGCAGATCGATCAGCTCGACGATGGCCGGCCAACGCTCAGTTGCCGTCATCTCGGGGATGATTTGCTCGGCGGAAAGTAAATTGCCCAACGACATGCAGAGTGCGCGATTCGGGAGCGCAAGCTTAGCGG